>SKWE01000184.1 GCA_007129055.1 Syntrophomonadaceae bacterium | reverse complement strand
TCACTCATAATACATTCTCCTTTCGTTCGTTTTCATCTTGATTTATATTCAAAAGGCATTTTGGACAAATGCCTTTAAAATAGATGTTTTTGTCAATTGCCTTAAACCCCGTCAGCCCTTCAGTGGTCAAGGAATCAATATTAATATTGAAGTTGAAGATAGTTCCACATTCTTCGCATTTAAAATGTCCGTGGGTATCGATTATTATGTCATAGCGGGTTTCGTTGTCTTCAATGTTTAACGTTTTGACCAGGCCGGCTTCTATAAAAGTATTCAAGGTGTTGTAAATGGTAGATTTTGATAAAGTGGGTATCTCGCTTTGCAGGCCTGTAAATATCTGATCTGCTGTAGGGTGAAACTGGTTTTTGATCAGATAATCCAGCACTTTAATCCTTTGGTAAGAGGGGCGGATGTTTCGCTTGCTCAGTTCCGCTGATAGAGTTTTTGTGTCAGAATTCATGTGTAAACTCTTTTCCAATATTTTTAAAAGTCGGTATTTATAACAAGTTTAAACTTGTAATGAGTATTATAATAACCTTACCTCACCTGGCACTGCTTGTCAATCGCGTCGTATTAATTAATGATTATCCAGTGCAGAATTTTTGTAGTATAGTAATATTGATAATCTTGTGGGTAAAGGGGTTTTTAATATTCACGAACTCGCGATTACTGAAGAACTTTTAAAATTGGTTTTAAAATATGCTGAAGAGAATGATGCGCAGCGGGTGATCAGCATTAACCTGCAGGTAGGTGAACTGCGCGATTTTACCGAAGAATGGATGCAGCGCTATTTTGACTACCTTAGCCGTGGAACCATCGCCGAGGGGGGAAAGGTTGTTTTGAAAACTATTCCGGTTGAAATGGAGTGCAATGAATGTATGGCTACCTTCAGGGCAGATATTAAGCAGGCTGATATAAAATGTCCGGACTGCAGTAGCCCAAGCTGCAGGGTTACAGCAGGAAATGAATTTATAATCGAGAGCATTGGGGTGATTTGATGGACGAGATACGTTTGATAAATATCAGGGAAAGTATTCTTGCCGATAACCAGGGCCTGGCTGAACAGATAAGGGCAGACCTGTCCGGTAAAGGAATATTTATGCTGAACCTGATGGCTTCCCCGGGAGCGGGAAAAACAAGCCTGATTATTGAAACTTTGCGCAGGATGAAAAATAACTACAGGTTTTCCGTGATCGAAGGAGATATAGAATCCCAGGTTGACTCCGAGAAGGTCGCGAAAGAGGGTGTTGGCGCTGTCCAACTGCGTACAGGCGGGGCATGCCACCTTGATGCACCCATGGTAAAGGCTGGCCTGGATACGGTTAACCTTGATATTGTCGATGCGGTTATCATAGAAAATATAGGCAACCTGGTCTGCCCGGCAGATTTTGACCTGGGTGAAAACCGCAAAGCTATGATTCTAAGCGTGCCCGAAGGCGATGACAAGGTGTTAAAATACCCGCTCATGTTTTCTGTATGCGATGCACTGGTGATCAATAAAATTGACTACCTTGAAAGCTCCAACTTCAGCCTGGAAACCCTGGAAACACACCTGCACAGGTTAAACCCGGGTATTCGTGTTTTTAAAACCTCCTGCACCACGGGAGAAGGATTGGATGAATGGTGCAGCTGGCTCGGGCAAGAAATAGAAAGAGCTGCTCTTCCGGATGAGGGTTGAGCAGCTCTTGAATCTTTATATTAAGGATTAATTTAACTATTTCTAACTTCCATCATCTTCATCATCTGTTCAAAGCTGTTTTGCGGCAGCGGGCGGCGCTTTTCTTCCGGCTTTTCTTTCAGGCTTATAGCGTCGGCCGGGCATTGGGTTATGCATACCCCGCAGCCAATGCAGCGGTTTTCTAAGACTATGGCCGGACCGTCTTCCGACATTTTAATCGCTTCCATGTGACAACTGGGCAGGCAGATTTCGCATTCGGTGCAGTTTTCTGTTTCAACCTCTGCATAGTTGTTAGAATAAACGAGTTCGGCGGGGTTCGGGTCTCTTTTAATCGAGGCCAGCACTCCGCAGCAGTCACCACAGCAGTTACACATTCCGGTGGGGTTTGCCGACGTGGCCGGTTGTGTTACCAGCCCTGCCTCCTGGGCCCGGGCAACCACTTCGACTGCCTCTTCAAATTGAATTTCACGGCCCATGCCGTTGTCCAGGTAATACTGGCCCATGGAGCCAAAGAGGAAACATACTTCCAGCGGTGTGTCGCATGATTTGCCTATAACTTCTCTCGTTTTCCGGCAGATGCAGTCAGCCAGGACAATTTTACCTGCATTTTTAAGTATTTCAGCGGCATCATCTAAGGATGCGACGTGGTATTCAGGAGGAATCGAGGCGGCGACAGGGATGGTTCTTAAAAAAGTTCCCTTCACCTTAATCATAGACTTATCAAGGCCTTCATTCAGGTATTGCTCGATTAGTTCAGCCAGTTCAAGATCCATGCGCGGAAGCTGGAATTCAAAGATGCCGTGGATAAAAGCTGTTGCCCCGTACCTGACCCGGGCATTTTTCCTTAAGCGGAAAAGCAGGCCCCTTGAAGCCATATCTTCCAGTTTTTCCTCCAGCTCTCCTGCCTGAAGATTCAGTCTGCCAGCAATATCTTTCGGGCTTTCCAGGGCCGGACTGAGAGCCAGAAAAAGCTCAGCATCTGCTTCACTGAAGAGCTTTCTTAAAATCTTAATTTCAACACCCGATTCTGTAGCGGGAAACCCTACTGCATAAGTGTCAAGCCTTTCCTGTAACTGGCGGTAAATATCTAAGGTCATTTTCATCCTCCCACTGTTATTTGACTACTTGCTTAAATGATTGATATTATTAGTGTAACTGGTATTTGCATTTTATTATAACACGGAGGTGAAATATTGTGGGTTTATTATCCTGGTTGATTATTGGAGCTTTAGCTGGTTGGCTGGCCAGCATGATAAAGGGTGGAGGATATGGACTGCTCGGCAATATAATTATTGGTATTATTGGCGCTCTTGTAGGGGGATGGCTTTCTACACAGATATTTAACCTTCCCTATGCAGTAACAGGTATAAATCTTATATCTATCCTTGTTGCGACAGGTGGCGCTGTTGTTGTTTTGTTCGTGCTGGGGCTTTTAAGAAGATAATTCTCTTTAAGAGGTAAGAGCAAATGTAGACAGGAAGTTCAGAATATATAAGGCCCGGTTCACCTGAGTGGCCGGGTTTTTGCTTCCCTTGCTTAATAGAAGTTGATTTGCTATAATACGTCTGCGAGGGCGTGTAGCTCAGTTGGGAGAGCACTTGGCTCGCATTCAAGAGGTCAGGGGTTCGAATCCCCTCACGTCCACCAGGTAAGGGTTTTCGGGCTTTTTGAAATGCCGGAAAACCTTTATCATTAATGTTTCTTAACTGCCGAATGGAGGTTAATTAATGAAGAACCGTAAGCGTAAACAATCGCTATATTTAATTTCTACAGTACTGCTGATCATTGCCATGACTTTAACCCTCACTGCCTGTGGGGATGCCGAAGAAGTGGTAGAAGGGGCTATTACAGTACCGGATGACTATTCAACCATACAAGAGGCTATAGATGCAGCAGAAGATGGAGATGTAATTGTTGTCAGGCCGGGAAGGTATACAGAGAGAATTGATTTTCAAGGGAAAAATATAACCCTGCGCAGCACGGATCCTGCTGATAGTGAAGTGGTCAGCGAAACGATCATCGATGCAGGCGGTGTAGACTCTGTTGTGTCATTTAGAAGCGGGGAAAGTGAAAATGCTGTGATTACCGGTTTTACGATTACCGGGGGCAGCGGCAACATGGAAATCCTGGAGTTCGAAATCGAGGGAGAAATGCGTGAAGTGCCATCACTTTACGGTGGAGGTATTATCGTTTTAAACGACAGTTCTCCCACGATTAGCAGTAACGTAATCAAGGATAACGTAGCCGAGCGTGGAGGGGGAATCCTGGTGTATGCTTCATCTCCCACTATCCAGGACAATACCATCGTAGACAATCTGTCTACCGGCGGTGGCGGCGGTGTTTTTCTTGCAGACGCATCTGCCAGCTTGAGTGATAACGAGATTACCAACAACTCTGCGGGACGCAGCGGTGGAGGTATTGCCATAAGCGGCGAGGGTGTATCACCTTCCAGCATAGACGGAAACCGCATATCTAATAACAGGGCAGAAAACGGCGCTGCATTTTCTATCTTCCAATCCAACCCGGTAATCAGTAATAACCAGGTTATAAATAACACTGCAGCTAACATTGGGGGCGGTTTTTACCTGGTGAGCAGCTCACCTGAGATAAGGAATAATGATATATCTGACAACCAGGGTGGACCGTCCGGCGGAGGCGTTGCTATCTATTTTGAATCATCGCCCGAGCTGGTAGATAACCTGATAATCGGGAATGACGCTGATGCCGGCGGAGGGATATCGGTATTAGTCGATTCTGCTCCCCAGATCAGCAATAATACTATTTCTGATAACAGGGCCAGGCTGGGTGGAGGTCTTTTAATTGGTGAGAATTCAACCCCGCAAATTACCGGCAATGATATAACTGAAAATTACGCGGAGCGCAATGGTGCCGGCATCTTCATCCAGGAATCTGAACCTGTCCTGGATGGAAATTCGATCAGGAATAATGAAGCCAGGCGAGACGGTGGCGGAATATATACCTTGCTTAACGCTATTGTAACGCTCAGCAACAATATCTTTGAAAATAACCGTGCCAGCCAGGGGGGCGCAATCCACGTGTCCGAAGGGGCAGTTCTGGAGTTAGGCGATCCTGATGATAATACATACCAGGGTAATGTTCCCGATGATGTTCACCAGGAGTAAGGTGCTATTTACTGGTATTGAAGGAACCATTATATAAGCTTTGCAAACATACTCAGGAAAATTTAGCCAGGGCTGCCCGATAATAGAGGGGTAGCCCTGGCTGTACATTTTCATGATCATCCTGAAACTGTCCGCTATGAAACAGGTGATGAGTTTTTTTAAAGCCAGTTTTTTTAATGACCGGGCAACTGAAGGCATATAGGGGGAATAAGTTTGGCTGGCAAAGGTAAAAAGAAAAAAGATAAGCAGGGTGGATTAAAGCGAAATAAACATGATCTGAAAAAAGAAGGCAGTAAGGTCTCCGGTAAGTTTCCGGCAGCAGCACGACTGGGACAGATTGTATATTACCTGTTGTTTGCTTCAATAGCAGTTCTCCTGGTCGTCGGTCCTTTTGAAAGGGGGCTATTTTTCCCCCGTGACCTCCTGGTGACCCAGGTTGTTGTTTTTGCCTTGCTTGCTGCCTGGGGCCTGTTCCGTTTACTAAAAAAAGATAAGCGGTTTATCAGCACCCCCCTTGATATTTGCCTGCTGGTTCTTCTTGCGGCTTATTTTTCATCCTTCTTTTTTGCCGTTCATAAGCGCGATGCACTGGAAGAAGTGCTGAAAATTGGCATGTACATAGTAATTTACCTTATCGCGATAGACCTGTGCCGCTACTGGCAGAACCCCCTGACCCTGCTGAAAAAAGAAGCGGATAATAAGGGTGACATAGATTCACTGCCCCGGTCAGGTCAGAATGTAATGCTGCACCTTTTGCTGGGTGTTGCTTTTATTGTAACCATTGCCAGCCTGGGTGCGGCAGCAGGGCACTGGACATTTGCCGGCGCTTACGCTTCAAACCGGATAGCTTCTCCCATGGGTTATGCCAACACAGCTGCAGCCTACCTGATGGCAGCATATTTCCTAACCCTTGCCCTTGCTCCTCTTGCCGGCAGGCGTTATAGATTAGTTTACCTTGTCCCGGCTGCAATTATGCTGCTAACGGTAATCCTAACTTTCTCCAGGGGCGCATGGCTTTTGCTGCCTCCCCTCGCAGTTTTGCTGGTAATTGCATCAGCTCCTGGTGAGAGATTGCGTACGCTGCTATACCTGGCTGCAACATCTATTGCCGCCCTGCCTGCAGCGCTGCTGGCTGACCCTGTTTTTCGTTCTGATAATCCACCCCTGGCCTGGCTATATATTCTGGCCGCAGGTGGTGCAGCTTTCCTTTTGGGTCATCTTGTAGAGCTTTACCTGTCCCGCAGCCGTAAACTTCAACTGGCTCTTGCCGGGGGACTGGGTGTAATGGCAGTCATATTGATCCTGGTAATAATTGTAATACCGGCTACCGGGCCAGTTATACTGGAACAACCTGCAGGCAAGGCCGGTCAAATGAAAGCGGTTAGCCAGGTGTTGGAAAATATTGAAAGAGATCAGGACTATGAATTGATCCTTGAGGTCAATGCCCTGGTTGATGCTGCATCGCAAGCTGATGATCCAGAATATGCCTGGGGTTTAAGGGTCCTGGGCGGCCTGCCCGGGTATCGAAATGAAGAACTGGTCAATTACCGCGGTGGTGGTACGGACGGGTGGCAGGAAAAAAGTTTTAGTTTCCGAACCCGTGAGGAAACTACCCGCCTGGAAGTTCAGATATACAACCAGCACCAGGGAACTGCTGCTACCGTCAGGTCCGTCTACCTGGTAACACCGGAAAGAGAGCAAAAGCTAAACTTTGCTTTGAGCCGGATAATGCCCCAGAGGTTTTATGATCGCATTTTTTCTTATTCCAGGGATCGCAACCTGGATAGGCGCCTGGAACTTTTTGATGATGCTATGAAAATCATCAGGGAGTATCCATTAACCGGCACAGGTGGTGGCGGTTGGGCTGCCATGTACCAAGCTTATCAGGATCAACCTTACAGTTCCAGGGAAGTCCATAACCATTACCTGCAGGTATGGCTTGAAGCCGGTATTTTTGGTTTCCTCGCTTTTATCGGCATCTGGATTAGCTTCGCAATTGCCTTTATCCGTAATTGCTATAAAGACAGGGCTTCACCGGTAAGATGGCAGCTTTGGACGGCGGCATTCCTTCCTGCAGCAGCGCTTGGTGCTCACAGTGTTATAGACTGGAATTTTTCTATGGCAGCAGTCGGTTTTTACCTTTTTGTCCTGCTCGGGGTGGGGCGCAGTTTGGATAACATTAGCTGGTTTGGTAAAGCAGGCAAAGATAATAATTTAGCCGCTAAAAAAGATCAGCAGGGAGTAGCTGTCGGAATCCTGGGGCTGCTTTTCGGGATTGCGCTTTTTAGCTGGTCGCTGGTCCTGCTTACCGGACACGATGCCACCTGGAGATCCCAGGAACTTATGGAACGTGGCAATATCAAGCAGGCTATGATCGAGATGGAAAAAGGAATCAGGTTAGATCCCTACCGTACCGATAATTATCATAACCTGGCGGTATACCTTGAAGAGCAGGGGCGCAGGACCGGTTCGGTTGCAGATATCCAGCAAGCGCTGGCCCTCGCTGAGCAGGCTTACCGGCTTGAACCTTTTAATCCCACATATGTAGTCCGCTACGGTGATATGCTGCTAAACTATGTGGGCGTTGATGAAGGGCTCTACTACACGGATCAGATTGTAAATTTAAGGCCCTTTACTGCCGATAGTTATATTCAGCCTACCTGGTCACGCCTGCGTTTGATGGAGTTCTTTGCTGAAAGCGGCGAGCGGGCGGAAACAGAAAGGCTTTATAATGAAATAAAAGCCTTCCGTAATTTGATGGAAGAAAAAATGGGTGATTCCACAGAATTAAACTATATTCTTGGGCGGGCAAAATACCTGGTTGGCAAAATTCCCGAGGCCATAGGTTATTTTAGGATGGTGCCCGAAGGCGGTCGCTTTTATGATGAAGCGCAAAACCGGCTAAGCGAAATATTAGACGATAACCGGGTGATAGAAGAAGATGAGGAAGTTGAAGATAATGAAGAAGGCGAGGATATTGAAGATTAATAATGAGCGCTATTCCCGTGTTGTTGGTATAATAGCTATAGGGATAGCTTTG
>SKWE01000168.1 GCA_007129055.1 Syntrophomonadaceae bacterium | reverse complement strand
TATTACCCAATCTTTATCACCTTTGTACAAAGAAACATAAGTGGTAGCAAACCAGGTAAACTTTGCGGCTTAGGTCCAGCAGGATTTCCCGAGTAATCACCTGTCGTTGCCGAACAGGCAGTTCCCTTTTAAGACTACCCCCACTGTGTCGCCAACAGCGGAGCTGGATTACCACTTAGCTCACACTTTAATCCCTGGTTTACTTCTCTTTCGAGAGCAGTCTAGAAGATTTCCTCCCTGGCGCCTGGTCTCCCCTAGCCTCTTTTGCAGAATTGGTTTAAGAATTTTCATCCCTCCACCAACCCCACTCAAGGCAGGCTACACTGTACACAGCTTTTACCGCATACAGGTTCATACCCAAGCAGTAACCATTTGTTTTAACACAATTCGCCACCGACATTGGGTCTCCGCGAAGGTAGGGTCCACGCCCACATGCCATTGTAGATCGCCCCATCCTTCTTAACTCCCAGCAGCAACTCCCGACTGGGCGTCAGCAGCCACCACCAGGAACTTCATCGATGTGCCCTTAACGGATTTTTAGGCCCGTTTTCGGAGAGGGACGCCAACTAGAATACTGCACCACTTATGCCCATTGTCAAAATAAGTATAGCATATAAGGGCCCTGTTCTCAACAGAGCCCTGTTTCAAATAAACGGTTTTAGAGGAGCCCGTTAATCATTTTGCAGGCTTTTAGTGCATTTTTCATCAGCATCCTGTTTGTTACAGAGCCTACGCCCTTCGGAACCGGCGAAATGGCTTTGGTCATATCTTTTACAGCGTCAAAAGATACGTCGCCAACAGTCTTGGTTTTTGGCTTACCCTTTTCATTGAGTACAGGTTCGCCCTTTTCATCCAGCACTTTAACCCGGTTAATACCAACATCAATTACGATAGCGCCTTCTTTTACCTGCTCAGGCCCAATCAGGTCAGGACGTCCGGCTGCCACAATCAGTATGTCAGCGCCCTTGGTGTGTTGTTCAAGGTTTCCTTTCATGCTGGTAAATACGTGGGTTACCGTTACGGTAGCATTCCGGTTCACAGAAAGATAAGCGCAGGGCTTACCTACAATATTCGAGTGGCCTACAACCACAATTTCTGCACCTTCAAAGAAATCCTTCGGGTCCATTTTCTCTTCGTTCCGGGCATAACGCTCAAGAATTTCGATACATGCTGCCGGTGTTGCCGGCGGGAAAGTTTCTTCACCGAGAGCCAGTTTACCCATGTTGAATGGATGGAAGCAGTCAATATCTTTTTTTACATCGATAGAATTAATAACAGCAGAGTCGGAAATCTGCTCAGGAAATGGCCTTAACGGTAATATACCGCTCACATTCGGATCATCATTTAGCTTCTGAACAATTCTAATTACTTCTTCTTCAGTTGTATCCGCGGGATGGGTCTCGTTTATATAATTAAAACCGGCTTCCTCGCAAAATTTTTCTACCTGCCCTCTGTACATTTTTGAACCAAAATCATCGCCAACCAGCAGGGTCGCGATACCGGGGGTAATCCCTTTTGCCTTTAACTCCTCGGTCTCCTTGACAATTTCCTCCATAATTTCCTCGCCAATAGCAACACAATCAATTATTACAGTCATTTTCTTTAAATCCCCTTTCTATTTTTTCTTTAAGTTAACTGCCCTGAAAGGCAGCAATTATAGCAAGCATTCCGGACATTATCATTTTACACCATCTGTAAAATTTATAGCTACCTGAACTTTGATACAACACTTTCAAGGGTTTCATCGGCTATACGGCAGCCTTCCTCGAGCAGGCGATCCATTTCTTCTTTAGTCTCTTTAATAAACTCTTCATTCTTAATCGCCCCCAGGTTAATCAGCACATTTAACTGTCCGCTGACAAGGGCGGCTTTCAGGAAGGCAACACCGCATCCAACATCAGAAATAGCCAGTTTTGTCCCTATCTGACCCATGCGCTCGTGAATTTTAATTCCTTCGTACGCTTTCCTCATAATCTCCATCGGAACCGAGCAGGCCTCAATTGAACATTCTTCCATTACTTTTGCTTTATGCTCTTTCTCTTCCGGAGTATCTTTCGGCAGGCCGTAAGCCTTGGATAAAGGCTCGAATACTTCGGCATCCTTGTCCACAAGCATTTTCAAATCTTCAATAATCTGGCTGCCTTTTTCAAGTAAATCCTTTACCTCGTCTTCCACATCTGCAAACTTTTTCTTGCCTACAGTCAGGTTCCCTACCATGTTGGAAAGAGCCATACCAATTGCTCCGCCCATTGCAGCTGCGCCTCCACCTCCAGGCACCGGCGCTTTCGATGCCAGCACATCCAGAAAGTAACTGCAGCTTTTGTCTGCCATTGTCATAATATACCATCTCCTTTTTATAAGTTTAACTGCTTCTATAAACAAGCTTCCGTGCGATGGCTTCAAGTAGTTCTGTAGGCTCATCTATAACCTGCAGCGCTTCAATTGCCTGGTCATAAAGTATATCTGCACGCTTTTTAGCTTGTTCCAAACCCATTAGGGCAGGAAAAGTCGATTTAGACTTTGCCTGGTCAACTCCTGACGGTTTGCCAAGTTCACCGGGACTGCTTTCATAGTCCAAAACATCGTCAACTACCTGGAAAGCCAGGCCAATGGCCTGTGCATATTGATCAAGGGCCTTCAATTCAGTTTCCCCGGCTCCTGAAGCTATGGCGCCGCAGTAAACTGCCGATCTGATCAGCGCTCCTGTTTTCAGCGCTGCCATTTTTTCGGTATCCGCCAGCGACAGGTTTTCTTTTTCACCCTGCAGGTCCAGCGCCTGGCCCCCGATCATCCCAGCTACTCCTGAGGCTGAAGATAAATTCTTAATAATCAGCAGCGCCTTACCCGGACAGCTATGCCTTAAACCGTAGTCGGCTATAAGCTCAAAAGCCAAAGTAAGCAGGGCATCGCCAGCCAGAATGGCTATTGCTTCCCCATGTTCAAGGTGGCAGGTTGCCTTTCCACGCCTTAAATTACTGTCATCCATCGCGGGCAGGTCATCATGGATCAGCGAATACGTATGAACCATTTCATAAGCGCAGGCCAGGGGCAGCAATCGAGGGCTATCCCCCTGCAGTGTTTCTGCTGTGGCAAGGGTTAAGATAGGCCTTAATCTTTTACCGCCCGCTTCCAGGCTGTAACGCATTGCTTCAATAACCGCACCTGTTTCTGAGGAGGGAAGATAACAATCCAGCTCCCTGTTTATCTCTACCCTCTTTTGATCCAGGTACTGGTCAATATTAATCATTCGTCAAGCCCGTCGCCAGTTTCATTATCTGTTTCGTCGCTACTAATATCCGCTTCCAGCGCCAGCGATTGCTGGTATTCCTCTTTTAATAAATATTCCACCCTGTACTCTATTTCTGCAAGTTTTTCACGGCATAACCTTGAAAGAGCTATACCTTCCTGGAATGCTGCAAGCGATTCTTCAAGCGGTATTTCTGCATTTTCCAGCTTTGCAACAATTTCTTCCAGGCGGCCTAAAGCTTCTTCGTAGCTAAGGTTATCAGGTTTTTTCTTCGCCAATGGCTGCGCCCTCCTCAATCATTTCAGTCCGGCAGGTAGCGCTTCCATCCCTGAAATTCAGCTTCAGAAGCTGTTCTACCGCTATTTCTTTTACTGAGCGGATAATATTTCCCTTTTCATCCCTGCAGTAGCAATAACCCCTGCTCATTACCTTTAGCGGGCTAAACCCTTCAAGCCGGTCAATACGGGCATTCAGTTCCATCCCCTTGTATTGCAAAAGCCGCACTATTTCGCGTTTTAAGCTATTCTGCAAAAGGTCCAGCTGTTCCCCCTGCAGCTTAACTCTTCTGGCCGGCAGGGCAAAATATTTGTCGCTGACCATGTTGTCGAGCCTCTGTTTTTCCCTCTGCACGCCTCTTTGAACTGCCTGGAATGCCCTGTCCTGCAACTGGATTAACCTGTTTCTCACTTCATTAATATCAGGCACTGCAGCTACCGCAGCGGCAGTTGGTGTTGGTGCGCGAAGATCTGCAACAAAGTCAGTTATAGTATAATCAGTTTCATGCCCGATAGCCGAGATAACCGGTATTCGGGATTTAAATACGGCCCTTGCGACCAGTTCCTCGTTGAATGGCCACAAATCTTCCAGGGAACCGCCGCCCCGGGCCATAATAATCAAGTCGATGTCGTCCCTGGCATTCAGAATATGAAGCGCCCGGACCAGGTCGTCAGCTGCGCCCGCTCCCTGCACAAGGCTTTCCACCACAAGTAGTTCTACATGTGGATACCTGATTTTTATAGTTGCCAGTATATCCTGCAGCGCGGCTCCGGTAGGTGATGTTACCAAACCTATTTTCCGCGGCATTCCCGGGATCGCTTTTTTATGTTCCAGCCTGAAAAGCCCTTCCATTTCAAGCTTTTTTTTCAACTGTTCAAAAGCAAGGTAAAGCGAACCCATACCGGCAGGTTCAAGTTCCTTTACATAAAGCTGGTATACGCCATCAGGCTCATAGAGGGAGATGTTTCCGTGGGCAAAAACTTCCATCCCGTCAGCAGGTTTGAAAAGACAACGGGCATTTTCCCTTTTAAAATAGACACAGCGCAAAGAGGCTTTGCTATCTTTCAGGGTAAAGTACATATGCCCGGAACGGTGATGCTTGAAATTTGACAGTTCACCCGCAACCCAAAGATCCTGTAACCTTGGATCACCGTTTAACAACCCTTTTATATAGCGGGTTATCTCCCCTACTTTAATTACGGACAAATTATTCTCTACCACTCTGGATATTTATTCCCCAATCCGTCTCTCTTTATTCCGCAACCGCATAAGCCGTCATATCTTCGCGAACCTGCTCAAGGCTTCTGTAGTTCCATTTCGCTCCAGATGCATTCGCTATTTCACAAATCAGCTGCCATTCCTGCATAAAGCCGGAACTTCCCGGCTGATGAACTTCATTTAGCCTGGTCTGTCCGGCTGCGCTGGTAAAATGTCCAACCTTCTGCTCAAGCCCTGCAGCGGGAATTAGAATATTTGCTGTTCGGCCGGAATCATTGCTGTCTCCTGAAACATTAATTAGAAAAGCATCTATGCCCTTTTTCTGCAGAGATGATGGATTTCCAAAGGCTAAAAGCCCTTTAATTTCCGACTGGCCTGCCTTTACAATATTCCCTGGCCCTGTAAGGCCGGGCCCGTAATATGAAGTCCCACCGGTAACCAGGATGCCCGCAGCATTACTAAAACCGGATAAAAGCAAAAGATTGTTTTTCCCCGGTTCAACCTGGCCTGCCGCCCTGGCCATCCTGATCAGCGCGTTTACCGCTTCCGGATTTGCTTTTTCTAAAAATGTCGGGCCTACTACCGTATAGCTTTTCGCCTTAAGCATGGAACCTGCTAAACTCTTTATTTGCTCTTCTGTAATACCAGGTTTCTCTATTGCTTTATCTATTTCACCTGTTTCCAGGTAAAAGCTAAGCGCGTCAAAGAGAATATGTTCTTTGTCATTGAAAAGGCTCATGTCCAGGTAATGCCAGTAGTAATCATCAGCAACCGGCGGAGATGTTTTTATCACCCGGGCGCAGCCGAACCTGCCTGCCCTGTTTATAATCATCTCTGCTACCGGGTGACTTTCTTCAAGCCCTGAACCAACTACCATAATTGTTTCTGCTTCTTCCAACCGGTTAAAGGCAGGGCCGGTTATATCTGCCCCACAGATTTTTCTTAGCTCGGCAGTTGCCTGAATCCATGATGGCTCGGCCCCAAAATCTAGATTATCGGTTTCCAGCACCTCTCGGGCCAGTTTTTGGAGCAGGTAACTTTCTTCGTTGCTTAAATTCCCGGAGGCAACAACTGCAAGGGCATCAGGACCATGTTCTTTCTTTATCGACTGTAAGGCTTCACCGGCAGCTACAATTGCATCATGTATTTCAACTTCCCTGTATTCCCCTTCTGCATTTTTTACCAGGGGAACAGGAGCACCCGTATTTAAGGTTATATCGTCAATATGACCAAACTTTCCTTTACGGCACAACCAATGATAGCCGCTTTCAGAATCGGGAGCGGTAACCTTAACCAGAATGCCGTTGGAATAATGGCGTTCCGTTACACAGCCCAGGGAGCAGTGCAGGCAGATTCCGGGATACTTTTCCAGCTCCCACTCGCGTCCGCCTTTTTCACGGCCTACTTCGGTTAAAGCTGCTACCGGGCATGCGTCAATACACTGGCCGCAGAAAATGCAACCAGCTTCTTCCATGGTGGCCTGTTTTCCATTGTTCATCGGCACCACCCGTGTATTTACACCGCTGCCGTCGATACTGTAGACAAAACGGCCGGCACCGGTCCGGCAGGCCTGCACACATCTTCCGCATATAATACACTTTTCCTCATCCCTGGCCAGGTATGGGTTATCATTTGTCTTACCGGCCGTAACATCTCTATCCAGCTGTTCTGGCAAGTCACAGCCGTACCTGTATGCGCTATCCTGCAGTTCGCAGGTTCCCGTCCTGGTGCAGGTAAGGCAATCTTTATAGGGGTGTGTGGCCAGGGCAAGTTCAGTGAGCTGTTTTCGCTTTTCCTGCAGGTTTTCGCTTTCCGTAGAAACAACCATACCCTCGACTGCCGGATTATCACAGGAAGTTATCGGTTTCTGCATCCCCTCGACTTCAACAATACAAACCCGGCAGTGCCCCAGCGGTTTCAAACCCGGGTGATAACAAAGGGTAGGAACCTCTATGCCATTCTGCCTGGCCGCCTCAAGGATTGTCGTTCCCCTGTCCACGAATATCTGCTTTCCGTTTATTTGTAAACTTATAGTATTTTTCATCTGGCCTTCCCCCTTAAAGAACAAGCATTCCCAGGCGCAAGCATTTTACACAGCGCTGCGCTTCGCCGGTAACTTCTGTCGGGCACTTGAATCCAAGCTCTGCCTCCCTGAAACAGTGCATTCTTTCATTAACCGGCAGCACTTCCTCTTCCAGTCGTTCCCTGTTTCCGATCATTTCCGGAACTGTTTCTTCCCTGTATACCCCAAGCTGTTCCAGATGTTTCTCCATGTTGTGCCGGTAGCCTACTTCTGCTTTGCCCTCTTTAATGTATTTGTCTATCGCCTCGGCAGCCCGGTTCGCGGTAGCTATGGCTTCAATTACAGTTCTTGCCCCCAGGACTGCGTCACCACCGGCAAAAATACCCGGTGTACGGGCAGCCATTGTCTCTTCGTCGACTACCAGGGTTCCCCACCTGGTAACGTCCATACCGCAATCATCATTCAGGTAGCAAAAATCTGCTACCTGGCCAATTGCCGGTATCACCGTATCCGCGCCAAGAATAAATTCAGAGCCGTCCATCGGCACGGGCCGCCGCCTTCCGCTTTCATCGGGTTCACCAAGTTCCATCTTGATACACTCCATGCCGCTTACCGCTCCACCTTCCTCAAGAATACAGGTGGGATTGGCAAGCAGGTGAAACTGGATTCCCTCTTCCTCTGCTGCCACTATTTCCGCCCTGTTGGCCGGCATTTCGTTTCTGCTCCTGCGGTATATAAGGTGAACTTCCTTAACACCCAGGCGGACTGCAGAGCGGGCACAATCCATTGCCACGTTACCTCCACCGATCACTGCGACCCTCTCGCCCAGGTTAACTTCTTCTCCAAGGTTAATCTTGCGCAGGAATTCTACTCCCGGCATGTAACCCATGTAACAGGCATCTTCACCCTCGCAGCCCATGGTAGCGCTGTCATGCAATCCGCTGGCGATAAAAATAGCCTTAAACCCCTGTTCCCATATCTGGTCGATGGATATATCCTCACCAACCTTGGTATTGTAGATAATTTCCACGCCCATTTCGGTTACCAGTTCTACCTCGGCATTGAGGATCTCCCTTGGCAGCCTGTAGCTCGGTATACCCACTGAAAGCATTCCGCCGGGAATGGGGAGCGCTTCATAAATTGTCACACCGTAACCCTTGCGGGCCAACTGGTACGCTGCCGTAAGACCGGCCGGGCCAGCGCCCACAACTGCCACCCGGTCGGCATCTT
>SKWE01000046.1 GCA_007129055.1 Syntrophomonadaceae bacterium | reverse complement strand
TTTTTCGATCCTGCCTGGCATAGGCATAGTAAGGTGCCACAACATTTAGCGTTTTTACAGATGCCCTTTTCAAGGCATCTACTATGATCAGCAGTTCCATTATACTATCGTTAATCGGGCCGCATAACGGCTGAACAAGGAAAGAATTAGTGCCGCGAACACTTTCCCCGATACTGATCGATATTTCTCCGTCGCTGAAGCGGCTAACTTCACAGTTGCCCAGTGGCACTCCCACGTAGTTTGCTATCTCCTCTGCCAGGGACCTGTTAGCGCTGCCGCAAAAAATCTTCAGTTCATCTCCATTAACCAATTTACTTCCCTCCTGCGGATATTTGTAAAAAATTATGTTGATTTAATTACAGTAGTTATAAATCAGGCTTTACCTTTTTCTATTCCCCTTCCCTGTTTTCCTGCATAAAGCCAGATTCTTTTATTATAGCTATCATAACTGCCAAATTAAGTTCCATAGAATAAGGGATGCCACGAAGATTATTCGGGCATCCCTTTAAGCATAATTTTAGGGATGAAAAAAGTAAGGCAGAACCGTTTCTTACGTCCTAATATCTGCTATTACTTATTAAGCTTTGAAATCTTACCAAGGGGCAAATAATCAGAACAGCTGCAATCCTGGTTGCCAATTTTACTGTAAGGGCAACCAGAGCAATGGTCACCTTTTTTCTTGTCAGTAAACAACTTGATGCATGCCCCGGCGATAATAATTGATATGATAAAAAGGGTGGATATATTCCCCAGCATCATACTGCCTCCTTGAGATCATGCCTTAACTTCTGGTCATTTCTGCGTATCAGGTATGCTATAATACTGAAAAACGCTGCTATCCCTGCGAGGCCCGGAATCACACCGGCCCCTAAACTACCCGTTGTAATTAGCGTGCCGAACTGGTAAACAAAATACGCCAGGGTGTAACCTACTCCAAGCTGAAATCCAATACCAGCCCACAACCATCTTTTACTATCCATTTCGGCATTCATTGCTCCAATAGCAGCAAAGCACGGCGGAGTAAAAAGGTTAAACATCAGATAAGCCAGAGCTGCAACGGAAGTAAGGCCCATTACGGATGCAACATCACCCGCTCCTGCAACCAGCTCGAACTCTTCCGTATCGATAAAGTTTGTCAGGCCGTATACCACAGCCAGGGCTCCTATTACATTTTCTTTAGCGATAAAGCCGGCTATAGCAGCTGCTGCCAGCTGCCAGACACCAAACCCAAGCGGAATGAAAAGAAGCGCGAATGGACTTGAAATACTGGCCAGTATGCTTGAGTTCTCCATGCCCGGCTCTACAACCTGGAAGCTCCAGGTAAATGTTTGCATTATATGAACTGCTGCATTACATACAAGAATAATTGTTGCCGCCCTAATAATAAAAGCTTGTGCCCTTGACATCATTGATATTAAAGCACGTTTCAAGCTCGGCAGGCGGTAATCGGGAAGTTCCATGATAAAGTAAGATTTTGAAGGTCCTTCATTTGTAATCCGCTGAACAATAAGCGCCCCGACCACTATAACAAGAATAGCCACGAAATACATTGAAGTACCAACCCAGGCAGCATCACTAAAAAATACACCTGCAAATAGCGCAATAACCGGCAGCTTAGCGCCACAGGGCATAAATGGTGTCAACATAGCAGTCGTCCGACGCTGACGTTCATCACGGATCGTTCTTGTTGCCATCACACCGGGAATCGCACAGCCAGTGCCTATAACCATGGGGATAATTGATTTCCCGGAAAGGCCAACTTTTTTCAGGTAACGATCCATCACTACGGCAACCCTGGCCATATAACCGCTATCTTCTAACAATGCCAACAAGAAAAAGAGGACCATGATCAGGGGTAAAAAACCCATTACAGCACCCACACCACCTATTATGCCGTCTAATAAAAGTGAGCTTAATACAGGCGATACCTCTGCTCCCATCAAACCTTCGGTATAATCATATAAGGTGTCGATCCAGCCGACCAAATAATCTGCAAATAATGGCCCCAGGTAAGTTTGGGATAAGGAGAATACAAGATAGATAATCGCACCAAAGATAGGAATTCCAAGTATCTTATTGGCGATAATCCGGTCGGCAGTATCCTGTATGGTTTGTTTACTGCTCGCTACTTTCCGCATTTCAACTTCTTTTACAAGCTGGTTGACAAAGGCAAACCGTTCATGTTTAAGCTTATCGTCTGCTGCTTGTCCTGAAGCACTTTTACTGTACCCGGTAAAAGGGGCTGACTGAGTTTTTCCATAAACAATTTTGGCTTGCTCAATCAGTTCAAGAAGTCCGCTTCCCGTGGTTGAAGCTGTTTCCATAACAGGACATCCAAGCTGTTTTTCCAGCACCAAACTGTTAACAACTATGCCCTTCTTTTTTAATAGATCACTTTTATTTAAAGCTATCACCAGGGGAATGCCAAGCTCCAGTAATTGTGTGGTAAAAAACAAACTCCTGCTTAAATTAGTGACATCTATAATATTTATGATCACGTCGGGATTTTCATTTTTTACAAATTCACTGGTTATATTTTCTTCAGTTGTAAAAGGCGAGAGGGAATAAGCACCCGGAAGATCGATAACTCTTATTTTCGAACCCCCTTTGTTCAATGCTTTTTTTACATCACCTTCTTTCCTGGCTATGGTCACACCAGGCCAGTTACCTACGTATTCAATTTTTCCGGTAATTGCATTGAACAAAGTGGTTTTTCCACTGTTGGGGTTACCTGCAAGTGCAATGCGCATAACAGTCCTCCTTATTAATAATTTGTTATTAACACCTAACAAATTCTGCAAAAAAAAACAGCCTTTCTAACCTTTAAACAAGGATTGCTTTCGCTAACTCCTCATTAATGCTGTACCTTGCATCTTTTACATTAATCACATAGTTTTCAGCTAAAATAGAAATTACGGTTGCCTTTTCACCCTCGTAACAACCCAGGGCAAAAAGAAATTCCTTCATGTTGTCATCCTCAGTATCAATTTCTTTTATTTTATAAGGGTAATTTATTTCTACCCCTGTTAGATTTAAATTTTGCTTGACAGACTCTTCTCTTGTACCGGACAAATTGTTCTTGCAAATATTATGTGCGACAGTCAGTTCCATTTTACCCTCCTGTAAGTTAATTTATGTTAGTATTTTTCCCCAATTTTTTTCAGTTACCTTAAACTTTGCCCCTGGAATACCCTGTACGATATTATAAATTTTTACAGATGCTCTCCAAAAAAAGAACTATATGTTTGTTACGACTAACTTTGTATTCACATTATAGAGTTCTTTACAAGTCCTGTCAAGCATTTTGCTAATTTTTTCTGCACTTTTTTCTGCACTCCCATTTTTTTTGCACTAGCCATCTAAGTACGCCATACTTTAAGTATTGTTGAAATATGATTTAAACAACAGCCTGATAAGGCCCGATTATTATATCTTCTTCAATTATTCTGTTCTTTACCAAAGATGAATTTATGATAGCCCTATCTTTCACTACAGCAGAAACAAGATGAGAATTGGGACCGATGACACAACCGGATCCAATAATAGTTCCCTGCTGGATAACGCATCCGGGCATGATTACCGTATCTTTTCCTATTTGAGTATCATTGTCGATATATGTATTATCAGGATCAACCATTGTTACACCCTGTTCCATTAAATAAAAATTTATTCTTCTACGCAATATCTTTTCTGCCTCTGCCAGCTGAACCCTGTTGTTAATCCCCAGGCCTACCCTGTAATCGGGTACTGTATATATAGCAGAAGCCTTTCCTCCCTCACGCATTAGCGACAGAACATCTGTCAGGTAATATTCCTGTTGGACATTATCTGTTTTCAAGAGGGGTAGAAAGCGTTTCAGAAGCGCCAGATCGAAGCAGTAAGTTCCGGTATTTATCTCATCGATCTTCTTTGTTTCAGAAGAAGCATCTTTATCTTCAACAATCTCTTTCAGGTATCCTGATTCATCACGTATTATCCTGCCATAACCGGCAGGATCGGGCATAATGGTTGTAGCTACAGCTGCAGCAAGATTTTCCTGTTTCTCAACCAGCTGTTTTATTTCTGAAGCTTTTAAAAGCGGAGTATCTCCACAAAGCACAAGCAGCCTTCCCTGTCCGGGCAGGTGTTTAACAGTCTGCATAACAGCATGACCAGTTCCAAGCTGTTCCTCTTGCAGCACGTAACTCCACCCGTCACCAAGAGTCTCTTTAACCTGCGAAGCGCCATGACCGACGACAATGGTAACTTCACTCGTCAGCGCAGCGGCGCTTTCTAATATATATTCAATCATCGGCCTGCCGCACAAGGGATGCAAAACCTTGGGCAGCTTTGAATGCATCCGTTTTCCTTCGCCTGCGGCCAATACAACAGCATGTAGCTGATCCATTTAAGAATCCTCCAGTATAATATCTAATGTTGACATTATACTGCAGATGAGTCCGGAGAAGCAAAATAGTTTGTGATCGCGCTAAATGAAATCGGCCTCAACAGGAGTGCAGTTTAACTCCCTGTTGTAAACCTCCAACACGGACTCTTGAATAACTTCTCTAGTTTCAGAGTTAATTGGGTGAGCAATATCCCTGAATTCACCGTTCGGGGTCCGCTTGCTGGGCATGGCAACAAATAAGCCATTGTTACCTTCTATAACCCTCACATCATGAACAACAAACTTATCATTTAGAGTTACGGAAACAATAGCTCTCATCTTGCCTTCCTGGGTGATTTTCCTGACCCTCACATCTGTTACAATCATCGATGAACACCTCTGTCTATTTATTTTATAAATTATAACAACCGTTCTTAATTTTACTAATTTCGGCAATGCAAAGGTAATTCCTGCCTGTATGAGAAAACTTTCACTAACCCTACAAAAACAGTAGACCTAATATTCTTACAATAAAGGGCCGGTTAAAAAATATTACTCTAATTTCTAATTATATGAACATTTGGGGCGGTTGGGTAGGAGTATTTGTGTGATAAATATAATTTGCAGGTGCGAAAATTCGTATATTTTATAAATTGTTACGAAAAACTTCCCTCACCAGGCTTAAATCGCTTAATTTGTCAACATCAATGCCTATTTCAATTCTTTCAAATTTGACTGCCGTTGCTTTTAACTGCAGAAGCGCAGAAAGGTGCCGGACCAGGTCATCAATTGAAAGGGTTTTCAGAAAGTATTTGGGTATAAATGAAATTGGCATTAACCGCATCAGCTTGAGAGGTTTTTTACGGTAGGAAATAAATAGCTCCAAATTTTCCTTGTTATTGAGAAACCAACCCGGGTTTAAAAGGGCCAGGTTCCCACCGGTTATAAAGCCTTCCTTCAGCCTGACATAGGTTCGTTCAGTTTCCGGGAACCTTTGCATAAAGTCTTCCTTATTTAAAACGGGGTAATAAAAATCAGAATCGTGGGGCTGACAAAGTTCAATAAAATTATCGATTATTTCACCATTAACCAGGGGGATATCACCTGTTGCTACCAGGCAAAGCCGGGAATTGTCAACTTGCTCAAAACCGGATGCAAGGTTATCCAGCATACTCTCCCTTTCAGCGGCAATGGTAAATTTATAACCCCTGACCTGAAGTTCTTTCAGTTCCTTAGAAGGGCCGACAACCACGATTTCAGAGATGTGAGATGCTTCTTCCAGGGCTTCGAGGGTATAACTCAACAAGGCTTGTCCTTCAAGACTAATGAAAGCTTTATTTGTAACCCCTTCCTGTTCGGTTAGAGGTTCCTGTTTTCCGCCACCGGCTAAAACAACAGCGCTTAACATAGTTAATATCACTCCGTTATCAATTAATCGTCCAGCATAAGATTGCCTTTGCATCTAACTGTTCAATAGCTTTTACTGCGTTTCGCGCAAGATTATAATCCCTGGAAAGAATAAACAGCGTTGGCCCACTCCCTGAATATACTGCCGGCAACCCCAGTTCTTTTAGCTTATTCTTTAAGCTAAGCGCTTTTCTTGTTTCCGGTAAATCCGCAGTTTCCAGGGTATTGGTAAAGTCGGTGGACAGCCATTCCCATATTTCATTTCTATTTCCCTGCTTTACCGCTTTAATTAAGGCATTCATTGATGGCTGCCCGATTTTCGAACAGTTAAAAGTTCTATAAGCTTCAGCTGTTGATATTTTAATACCGGCAGGAAGGGCCAGCACAACCCAGAAGAAGGGTAAACCGGGCAAACTTTCAAGAACTTCTCCCCTGCCCCTTACCAGCGCTGTTCCGCCCTGCAGGCAGTACGGAACATCTGAACCGAGTAAGGCTCCCAGCTCCATTAATTCCTCCAGCTTAAGGTTCAAACCCAAGGTACGGTTTAGCCCAAACATTGCTGCAGCAGCATCGCTGCTTCCACCTGCCAAACCCGCTTCAACCGGTATGTTTTTGTAAAGTTCAATCCTTACACCCGGCAGATCACACCCTGCCCGGTCAAGTAATAGCTCAGCCGCTTTTACAACCAGGTTATCTGGGCCTGAGAGACTTTTATCGCTGCAATAAAAACTAACCCCACCGTTTTCATAGGCAGAAATTTTCAAAACATCATGCAGCGATATTTGCTGCATTACAGATTCCAGGTCATGGTAGCCATCATCCCTGCGCCCAATAATCGTAAGACCCAGGTTTATTTTTGCCGGCGCCTTTAAAATTAGTTCCATGGTCATTGGCAATCAATTTTAACCAGTCTTTCATTTACGGTTATTCCGGGAATACGTCCTCTCTTAGCCAGGGGCTTTCCATTGACCTCTTTTAAATCCATGGTCATATCGATGGCCGGGGAACGGGATATAAAACTGCCTACTCCAAAAGCATCGGCCCCTGCCTCGGACAGCTCAATGATCCGTTCCGGTGTCAGGCCTCCTGAAACGATAATTCTAACATGTTCATAACCGGCATGATTAAGACGGGCCCTGGTTTCCCGGACCAGTCCGGCTGTTACACCACCGCGTTCTCCCGGTGTATCAAGTCGAATTCCGTTTAACCTTTCGCCCAGGGCTTCCGCCACCCGTAAAGCTTCCTCGGTTTCATCTTTGAAGGTATCTACAAGAATTATTCTTGGAGCATCCTCGGGAACAAAACGATCATATGCTTCGGCCAGTTTAACTGTGTCTCCCACGATTAAAAAGGCTGCATGGGGAACCGTTCCAACAGGGGCCTGTCCCAAAAGCAGGGCTCCCAGGACACAGCTGCAGGCATCCGCACCGCCGATTACTGCCGCTCTTTCCATTACCGGGGCTACTGCCGGGTGTAAATGCCTGGCACCGTAGCTGACCACCATTCGTCCTCCTGCTGCTTCCTTGCAGTGGTGCGCAGCTGTTGCCCAACCGCTGGAGCTTGATAAAATCCCCAAAAGGGGTGTTTCATAGATACCAAAATCGCTGTAGCGTCCGCGAATGCGCATTACTACCTCTTTTTTCTGCATCACTTCGCCTTCGGGCAAAACCCATATTTCAAGATCCCTGTTGCGCAGCAGGTGAAGTGATTCATCTATTCCAGCCAGAATCCCTTCCCTGGAGGAAAATACTTCAGCTGTAACCACTGTATCTGCATAACCCATCTGGTTAAGCAAATCCCTGGTGCGAATAAAATAAATATCGCTAGTTAAACCCTGTTCTATTTCAGAACCTGTTGCTGAAAAAAAACGGTTTTTCGGTTCGACTTCCATCGAAGCTATGTCTTTTAATGTTATAAAATCGGCAGCTTTCATCTGAAACCTCCAGGCCTAGATAAATTTTACCCCCAGGGATTTTTCCATTTCCTGCAGGGCAAAGCGGTGGGCATCCTGATCAAAACTGGCTACAGCCTGTTTTGAAAGGCAAACTTCGTAATTTAGCATCCTTGCTTCAGCAGCGGTATAAAGAATACAGATATTAGTAACACATCCAGCCAGTTCAATTTCGGTTATACCTTTTTCTCTCAGGGTTAAATCAAGATCTGTTCCAAAAAAGGAACTGAAACGCCTTTTATATATAATTCTTTCCCCGTCTCCAGGTTTCAACTGATTAACGATTTGATCTCCTCCGCTA
>SKWE01000006.1 GCA_007129055.1 Syntrophomonadaceae bacterium | reverse complement strand
TTTCGAGCATCCCCCAGGCCAGGTTTGCATAATCATCGAGGAAAGCGTCAATTGCCGCCTCGCCTTCACGGTAACGTCGCATGAGCCGTCCGTCAGGAAGAGCCATCTTGCTCATTATAAAAGCGGCCGCTTTTTTCGCCGCTTCCAGGTATTCTTTTTCTTTCAGAACAGCCGAACCCCTGGCCAGAGCAGCTATCAGTAAGCCATTCCAGGAGGTTATTATTTTATCATCAAGGAAAGGCCTTTCGCGTTTGTCGCGGTATGAAAGCAGCTTTTCCCGGGCATCTTCCAGCAGTTCATCCAGTTCTTCAACAGATATGCCCCTGGCTTCAGCAAAAGCCGGGTCATCATGCGAGCGGTGCAGTATACTTTTTCCACCCTCGAAATTGCCGTTTCCTGTTACCCCGTAATATTCGTTGATAATTACCCCTTTTTCACTGCCCAGGATTTGGATAATTTCCTCGGGACGCCAAACATAAAAAGTCCCTTCCTCTCCCTCGCTGTCAGCATCTTCGGCAGCATAAAAAGCCCCTTCGCCTGAAAGCATGTCCCTGGAGAGGTAAGTAAATATACGGCGGGCAAATATAGCCATTTCCTTCTCACCGCTAGATTTATAGGCCTCAATGGCCGCCAGGGCAATAAGGGCCTGGTCGTAAAGCATTTTTTCGAAATGCGGCACCAGCCACTTTTCATCCACAGAATACCTGTGCAGGCCAAACCCAAGCTGATCAAAAATCCCGCCGCGATGCATTCTGCGCATGGTTTCCAAAACCATATCCCTCGCTTTTTCATCGCCTGTTCTTTTCCAGTGGCGCAACAGAAAGAGCAACTGATGAGGGGCCGGGAACTTGGGGGCGCTGCCAAACCCTCCATATTCACTGTCATAACTGTTCTCAAAACTGCTGTAAGCTTTATCTAAAAGCTGAGCAACCGCCAGATCTCCCAGGCTTCCCCTATCTTTTCCTTTCGCTTCTTCACCGGCAGCCATTTTCCGCAGCGCATCAACCAGTTCGTCTGCAGCTTTGACCACCCTTTCCCGGTCTTTTTCCCAGAACTCACTTAGGCGGGGCAATATTTCCATTAACCCGTTAATCCCGTAACGTGAAGTTTTGGGGAAAAAGGTTCCGGCATAGAACGGTTTCTTTTCAGGGGTTAAGAATACAGTTAAAGGCCATCCTCCCTGACCGGTAAGCGCCTGGCAGGCAGCCATGTATTTCTGATCGATATCCGGCCTTTCTTCGCGGTCAACCTTGACCGGAATAAAATGTTTATTGATCAATGCCGCTGCTTCTGCATCTTCAAAAGAGTCCTTTTCCATCACATGGCACCAGTGACAGGTTGAATAGCCGACGCTGAGGAAAACAGGCTTGTTTTCTTCCTTTGCTTTTTGAAAAGCCTCTTCCCCCCAGGGATGCCAGTCAACCGGGTTGTAAGCATGCTGAAGCAGGTATGGTGACTTTTCATTTACCAGGCGATTTGCCTTTTTAACATCACTATTATCCATAACTTTTCAACTCCTTATCAATAATCCTCTTTACCCAACCAGGGTAGGCCCTGGAATAGATTTCATTATATTTCCTATAGACATACTATATTATATCATACAACCGCCTTCCGAAAAAGAGATTAAAATATCCACATATTCGCAGAAAAAAAAAGGGTTTTGAGGTCCGGATATTTAATTATAGTTGTTACCCCTTAGATTGAAGTTACACACTCGCATACCGAAGGGCGCCTTTATTACAATAAACACCTGGAGAGATATTATTGTACCGCTTAACCAGAAACCTTTATATGCTGGCCGTCATAACTATCATCATCCTCGTCAGCGGATGGTATTTTCAGCATTATTCAACTAACAGAAGCCTACATGAAAATGCCAGGAACCAGGCAGAACTATCGGCCAGGTCTATCAGTGATGATATTAGCGGCCACCTGTCATTTCAGGTCCGGATTATAGAATCTGCTGCTGCATTCATATCGCTTGGCCAGTGGGATGATGACCAGATTCTTCTATTCCTCACCTCTCTTTTAGAAAGCAACGACCATTTTGCCTCCATCTATTTCGGCTGCCCCGATAACATGATGATCAATGCAAGCGGCTGGACTCCGCCTGCCGGTTTTGACTTAAGGCAGAGGCCATGGTACAAAAAAGCACATGCCCATGGGGATACTGTTTTTACAGAAGCATTCGTTAATGCCAGCGGGGAAAAGATTATAGTTACCGTCGCCTGCCCCGTTTATTCCCCCCAGGGTGAATTCGCAGGGGTAGTTGGTGGTGATATTTCGATGGCCACGATCACGGAAATAGTTACAGAACGCAATGGCAATTATGCCGGGTATGCTTTTCTAATTGATGCCCAGGGCAATATACTGGCTCACCCCGATATTGTCTATAACCCCCATACTAATTTCGTTAAAATATCTGAACACTACAGCGAAGCAACAAGGATTTATGAAAACAACGGGCTTAATAACAGGCCCCTGGTGATCAATGAAGAGGAGGGTTATCTATCCTATTTACCGATCAATGATACGGATTGGTATCTTGCTTCATTTATCCCCTACAGCGATTTAGCGCCGGCAGCCGATCGGATGACCGCAGAAACAGTTATGGCCGGCAGTGCCATAGTCCTTGTTTTCCTGTTGTTCGTTCTTTATTCACATTTCTATGTCTACAGGCCCTTGCTGCTTTTTGAAAACAACCTGAAAAAGATAAATGTAGAAAAAGATCCTTCATACAGGCTGCCTGTAGATAAGAACAGCGAGCTATCAACTCTCGGTTACTCTGTTAACACTGTGCTTCAAAAAGTCCAAAACTATCTTACCACCCTGGACGAAAAGGAAAAATCGTTAATACAGACCAACAAAGATCTAAAAACAGTAATTGAACAGCTGAGCACTGCCGAAGAATCCCTGGACTATAGTGAAGAAAAGCTATATTACCTGAGTTATCACGATCAGTTGACCGGCCTCTATAACCGCTTCTTTTATGAAGCAAAGCTAAGGCACTTAAGCCAGAAACCCGAATACCCGGTAACAATCATTTCCGCTGACATTGATGGTTTAAAACTGATTAACGATACTATCGGTCAAACCGCAGGAAACAGCCTTCTTAAAGCATGTGCAAATATTATCAGCGACGCCCTTGACGGAGAGGGAGTCCTGGCCAGGGTCGGGGGAGACGAGTTTTCTGTAATCTTGCCGCTTGTCAACAAAGAAGAAGGTGAAAGAATCGCCCGCCAGATTCGCTACCAGCTATACCTTTATAACCAGGAACATGTAAACCTGCCGCTTAGCCTTTCACTTGGTGTTGCCACGGCAGAAGACAACGGCACAACCCTGAAACATCTTTTCAAACTGGCCGATGACCAGATGTTTAGAAATAAGCTGCACCGCAGCAACAGTGCCCGAAACGGGATTGTCCAAAGCCTGATCGCTACCCTGGCGGAAAGAGATTTCTTTTCCGAAGGGCATGCCGACAGGCTTGAAAAAATGTGCCTGACGGTCGGTGAAAAAATGGGGCTTTCTTCGCGTCAATTGGCAGACCTGGCCCTTCTGGCCCAGGTTCACGACCTGGGTAAGGTAGGAATCCCGGATAAAATTCTTTTTAAACCGGGCCCTTTAAGTGAAGAAGAGTGGCAGATTATGAGGGAGCATTCAGAAAAAGGCTACCGCATCGCTTCATCCTCTACTGACATGCAGGATGTAGCAGAACTGATATTAAAACACCACGAAAACTGGGACGGCAGCGGTTATCCCCTGGGGCTCAATGAAGAAGAAATCCCGGTGGAGTGCCGCATTTTTGCCGTGGTGGATGCTTATGATGCCATGGTTAATGAACGGCCATATAAAAAACCGATAGCTCACGATGAAGCGATAAAAGAACTTGAAGCCTGCGCAGGAAGCCAGTTTGATCCCACTGTTGTGAAGTTTTTTGTACAGCTTCAGAGTATTTTACTTTAATAGAGCAAAGTTATTTTATAGGCCCTTATAAATATTTCGGAATAATATTTGGAGCCACTAATATGGAGAGAAAGAAATACTATTATACCCTGTGGGCTATGACTTTATACTTCACCTGGTTTCTTGCCTTCCCTTACTTCGGTTCAGTGGTTAGCATTATTTCAGAATCAATCCTGATTGAAGAACAGCAGATAGCCCTTACCTTCATCGCTTTTCACGCATCAGGCTTTCTTTGCTCCGCCATTTTCTTAAAGAGAAACTCACTGTGGCAAAAATTAATCTTCTTAAGCCTGGCAATTGTCATTCCCCTTAACCTCTCCCTGGCCCTGATTCCACCCGGTTTCTGGCTGCCGGTTATAGCAATGATCGGGTTTTTCTCCTCTTTCTATATCCTTGGTTGGAGCGTTATTTTCAGCTCACTATCAGCAGTTCAAAAAATTAAACTTTATGCCCTGGCTTTATTCATAGCAAACCTGGCAGCCCTGGTAATCAAATCTTTTTCTAATTATCTCAATCTATATACCCTTGTTATATTAATCGTCGCTCCCTTACTGGCCTCCCTCATTTTACATATACAGCAAGGCGGTGATCTGGATCCAGATCCACTACCGACCAAAAACAAGCCGGGTAATTTTCCGCTATATTTTTATATCGTCCTATTTATAATCATCTTTATTCTCCATTTCTCATTCGGCCTTATCTTTGCCCTGATTGGTGGGTCGTTCCCGGTTATGGAAGAAAATCGGACTGCACTTGAATATTTCCACTTCCTGCCCTATTTGCTCGCCTGCCTGTTTATCTTTAAATTCGCCTCTTCTGTAAACCTGAGATACATGCCCCAGCTGGGCATATCTCTATTTGGCATTGCCTTTATCTTCATCATAACCATCAACAATAAACCTTCCGGGTTTTATCTCACCACTTCAATGATTGAGATTGCCGTCGTTATAATCAGTGTTTTTATATGGACCATGCAGGGGGAACTTTCCCGGGTTTATGCTGCACCCTACCGCTTTTTCGGCTTTGGCCTTTTCACCACGCTTGCAGCGGTATTTTTCGGAAACATCTTTGGACTCCGCCTACTCCAATCTGATGGAGTTTTCCAGTTTACTGCTGTTTTCCACGCTGTTGTAGCTATACTGATTACAATCATTGCCGTTCCCTGGCTGTTAGACAGGGTAAGCGTCGCTATAAGTATCGATCAGAAAAAGAAAGATCGTGATCCTGCACTGCTTTACATAGAAGCCGGCCTGACAGAAAGAGAAAAACAAATTGTGGAACTGCTATTCCAGGGCCATATCAACAGGGTTATGGCAGAAAAACTTTTTATCAGTGAAAATACTTTAAAAACACACCTGCGAAATATATATGATAAATTTGATGTTAAAAGTAAAAATGCCCTGATCGCCCATCTTGCCGACAAAGCGGCTCAGCAGGGTGAAAAGTAAAGCTGCCTGGTAAACAAACTTTCCATAAAGGCATTACTCCTTGTCCATACCCACCTTACGATTGAAATATCACCCAAATAGGTGATAGACACATTGCTAATCCTTCAATTATCCTAAGTACTGGCATTTTATATTCTTTACCCACTTCAACTAAACTGGGAAGGGCCAGCCTGATATGGAAGAAACCCTGCTAAAGGTTGTTAATGAAAAAGAAAAACAGGCAATAAAACCGAGCCTGCCGGACACCGGGTTTGAACTTCACAACAGCAGTAACCTGGATATATTAATCACCCATAAACCTATAGATGTCTGTTCTAATGAACATGCCCATGAAGGTTATGAGTTTTTCATTCCCTACTCCTATTCGCCTTTCCTGAAAACGCTCTCCGTGGATGGCAGAAAAGTTATACCCCACCCGGGAGCTCTAATTCCAACAAATCCCGGGCAAAGCCATGGGGCCGAAGGTGATTTCACCATTTATAGTTCTCTATGCCTCTACATTCCCAAAAAACACTTCACAAATATAGCCTACTCAATTACAGGTGTAAAAGATCTCTTTTTTTCCAACAAGGCCAACCCCTACAGCAAAGTTTTACAAACACTGGTAAACCAGTTCATACAGGAATCGCGGGAACAAAAAGCCGGGTATAGACACCTGCTTGAAAGCCTGAGCACACAAATTATTGTCGAACTTTTACGCCATACTGATAACAATACCATTGAAAAAATGAACCGCAGGGAAACAGGAGCCCGTTTAAACATCTTAAAAGTGGTGGAATACCTGCATGATAATTATAACCAGGATTTCACAAACGAGGAGCTGCTGAACATCGCCAACTTAAGCCCCTACTACTTTATCAGGCTCTTTAAAAAGGAAACCGGCAAAACTCCCCAACAATACCTGGTAGAACTGAAAATTGATAAGGCTAAAGAGCTGCTTGCTTTCAGCAATTATTCTGTAACTGAAATATGCTTTCTCTGCGGGTTTTCAGAGCACAGCCACTTCAGCAAGGTGTTTAAAAAACTCACCGGTTTGACTCCCCTTAACTACCGGAAGCTTCACAAAATCTAAATCCTCTTGCATCCTCAGTTCCCTTTTCTATTGCTCGCTGCCTGATTAAGGCAATAACTGACCATTATTGCGCAATATTGTCATAGCAGCTAGCTGTTACTTCAAAGTATACTTAGTTATCCGCACCAGATTCTTAAAATGCACTGCCAAATTATACCACTACGGGAAGGGAGTTGTTAAAATGCCAAAGTGTAAATTTCCCCTGGATGCTTCGGAAAAGGAACTGGGGACATGGACTACGAATTTTTTAATCCCCAACGTGGGGCGCTACCTTGGAGACCTTACTATTACTGACAAGAGAGTTATTTTTCTCAGCAAATTTGACACTTCGCTTAACTCAGTAATCAACATGGCTTTTTTTGAAACCTTTGAAGATGAAGAGTATATGATTCTTCCGCGTGAAAACATCAATAAAATTATTCCCAAAAAAAGCATGTTGAATAAAAGAGTAACACTGGTAACCGACAATAATGAAGAATACATCATCGACTACGGAATGTTATCAATAAACGCGATTGTCGATGCCCTTGAAAAACCTTTATAAGATTGATCATAAGTCAAAATCAGATAAAGGAGAGTAATCATGCTTGAAATATTTGTACTTGCCCTGGTAGTTATCGGCCTGGGCGCCATGGTTTATTTCCTGAATAAGGCAACCAAGGAAGCCCACAAAAAACGAGCTGAATTTGCAGAACAAAAAGGCTGGGTTTACAAGCCTGTTACTTCAAGGCTCGTTTGGAATGTGCCTTTTAATGATCGCAATATCCGCTACCGCATGGAAGGAACCGCAAGCGATGGTACCCCCTGGGAAATTACTGCGCGCTATCATAAAAAAATCGACAGTAAATCGAAAACCAGGAATACCACAACCTCACGCGAGCTTCTGCCGTCGACAGAACTGGTCCTCCAAAAACCATTTGACGGCAATTTTTTAATAATGCAATCTGCAGGTTTTAACATCCCCGGTTTTGCAATGGGAGAAATTTTTAGCAGACTGGGTTTCCCTTCGAGTGTGCCCCGCCTGAAAGATGAAGAACTGCCGAAAGAGCTGGCAGGTAATTTTGATGTCTATTCAGGGGACCCGGGCAACATGAAACATATTGAAGCGATAGCCCCCGGGCTGCTTGAATGGGGAGAAAAATATCCCCGGGATAAAAAGGGTATTGCCCTGGCCGCTACTTCCGGGGGTTTAAAGATGAGAGTTGAATGGTCATTGGAAAAACCGGAAGATATTGAAGCTTTTGTAAACACGGGTAACAAGCTATTGGCTTGATTAACAGCTCCGGTTAATACAGAAATAATTACTTCCTGTAAATAGAGGGCCGGAAAAACAAAAAAGGAGAGGGAAAAATGTTCAATAGTAAGGAAAGCTGGAAAGTATTATTGGTAATAGTTGGATTAGCAGCAATGTTATTAGTGGCAGGATGCGGAGGTTCAGACGACGCTGCAGCGCCCGAACCAGCAGGAGATGCTGCTGCTGATGAACCGGCAGATGCTCCGGAAGCAGCAGATGCTCCGCAAGTTGATGGAGAGCGTCACGAGACAGATACTGTTTC
>SKWE01000040.1 GCA_007129055.1 Syntrophomonadaceae bacterium | reverse complement strand
CCCCTGGTGTAGGGATGGAGTCTTTTTTTGAAGACATCGCCGATCGAGCCTTCTTCCATAATCTCACCGGCATATAGCACACCTATTTTGTCGCAAAGCCTGGCTATTACGCCTAAGTTGTGGGTGATAAATAAAATGGCCGTGTTGTAGTCTGCCATCAGCTCATGGATCAGGTCTAAGATTACCGCCTCGGTGGTCACATCTAAAGCAGTGGTCGGCTCGTCCATGATCATGAATTCAGGGTTGGTTGACATGGCCGTTGCAATCAGCACCCGCTGCAGCATTCCGCCCGATAGCTGGTGGGCATACCTTTTAGCCACCGCTTCAGGGTCCGGCATTCTAACTTTTGTCAGCATCTCTATGGCCCGGTCGCGGGCTTCCTTTTTGTTCATCCCCAAGTGAATACGGGCCATCTCGGCAATCTGCTCGCCGATCAGCATGGATGGGTTAATCGAGGCGTTCGGGTCCTGGTGAACCATGGTTACCCTGGAACCCCAGATTTTACGCACTTCTTTCTTAGGCAGCTGGTAGAGGTCTGTGCCTGATAGTTTTACACTGCCGCTGGTAAGTTTACCGTTAGATGGCAGGTAGCGCACCACCGCCCGGGCCAGGGTGGTTTTACCCGAACCCGATTCCCCAACTAAACCGTAGATTTCACCCGGCGCTATTTTCAGGGAAACGTTTCTTACCGTATGCAGCGGCCCTTTTTCCGTGCTATAGGTTACTGTCATGTTTTCAACGTCTAATATCGCCTTTTTATCCGACATCCGATACACCTCCCGGCAGCAGCATGCGGCGCAGGCCGTCACTCATGAAGCCAACACCTACAACTAACAGGGCAATTGCCCCGGCTGGAAAGTATAGAACCCACTGGGCCTGGTAGAACCAGGTCCTGGCTTCGCCGACCATCAGGCCCCAGTCGGGTGATGGCGGCTGCACTCCCAACCCTAAAAAGCCCAGGGAAGCCACTAAAAAAATTGAGTAGGAAAAACGCATCGAGGCTTCCACCGCCAGACTGGGCAGCACGTTGGGCAATATTTCTTTGTAGAGTATATAAAGACTGGTTTCTCCGCGCATCCTTGCCGCTTCTACAAATTGCCTGGTTTTTAGTTCCAAAACCACGCTTCTTACTACCCTGGCCACCATCGGTATGTAGAGAAAGCCTACCACCAGGATGACGTTAAACCTGGAGGGGCCAAGGGCAAAGAGGATTACCATGGCCAGAAGCAGCGGCGGAATGGATAATATTACATCCATCGTCCGCATCACCAGCTCATCAAAGAGCCCACCCCGGTAACCGGAAAAAAGTCCTAATAGAAGGCCGAAGAAAACAGCCAGGGCTGTGCCGGAACCGGCCACTGTTAATACATCGCGGCTGCCGACTAAGATGCGGCTGTAGATGTCACGGCCGAACTGGTCCGTGCCAAAAATGTTGTCCTCAGATGGCGGCTGCAGCCTCTCGGCCAGGTTCTGCTGCGAGTAGGGGTAAGGAGCAATCATCGGCCCAAAGGCTGCTATGAATAGAAAGATAATGACTATGGCAAAGCCGATGTAAGTGGTTGGATAGCGACGCAGACGGCTGAGAAATTTCTTCACTCCAGCTGTTTTGCTTTTCTTATTTTCTCTTTCTTCTTTAGCTGTTTCCATATTATACCTCCCTCCAGGATATAAAGTAAGGGCAATGCTCCGGCAGCATTCCGAGATCTGCCGGAACTTTGCCCCTTACTGTCTTTTCTTAAATTATTTATCTTTCAAAGTATGCAGAACGTAAATCCATAGCTGTCCCCAAAATGCTGGTTGGTTCCAGCCCCTGGAGATCAGCGCTGGCTCCCCACAGGTTGTTGATAAAGAAGGGGATAATGATTGGGCCGCGCTCGATGAAAATTTCCTGGATTTCATGGTAGAGACGAATACGCTCATCGCGATCCATTTCCTTGGCTGCCAATGCTGCCAATTCATCAAGCTCAGGGTCACACCAGTGACTTTCATTCCATTGTGCATCACATACATAAGCCAAATCAAGGTATGGCTGCGGAGAAGGCCTTGCTCCCCAGTCAGTAATTCCAAACGGCACTTCAAGCCACATGTTATCAGCGCCATAGTAAACATCTGAAGGGACAAGTTGAATATCTACATTTACTCCGATTTCAGCCATCTGCTCCCTCCATATAGTAGCAATAGCCGGAACCGGTGAAGATTCCTGGGTTGTAATTACAATGTCCAGGCCGTCGCCATAGCCGGCTTCTGCCAGTAAAGCTTTTGCAGCTTCAACATCACGAACCGGTTCGGGAACATCAAGATAGAAATCGCCGTAAGCCGGTCCGATCGGAGTATCGCGGCCTGTTGTGCCCAAACCTTCAACAGCGCCTTCAAGTATCGCCGAGCGGTCGGTACCAAGTTTAAGGGCCTGGCGGACACGGACATCGCTGGCAGGGCCTTCATCTGACCGCATACGCAGAACATAAGAGGTATTTGATGGCGCCTGCAACACTACGATATCTGGATCGGCTTCAAGCATGGAAATAAACTCGGTAGGCAGGTAGATCAGGTAATCAATCTGACCGCCGCGCAGAGCTTCAACCTGGGCAGAAGATTCAGCCAGAAAGATTATCTCCACTCCATCTAAGTATGGAAGAGGATTTCCTGCTGCATCGTTCATCCAGTAATTGGGGTTGCGATCAAAAACAATTCTGTCTTCTGGTGAATAACTGGTTATCATGAACGGTCCTGTACCGTTCCAATTGGTAGCAAAATTATCATTGTCTGCGTCAACAATGATGGCATGATAATCGAAAAGATCAAAGAGAAAATCGGGGTTGGGCTCTTCCAGCTCAAATACTACGGTGTAATCATCCGGAGTGGAGATTTCAACGATATTTGAATAGAGGCCGACAGTTGCAGCACCAATATCAGGATCGCGCAGGCGGTCAAAGGTAAATTTGACATCGCTTGCAGTCATATCCTTGCCATCATGAAAAACTACATTTTGGCGCAGGTTAAACTGCCAGAGCATTGCATTTTCATCAGCTTCCCAGCTTTCTGCCAGGCTGCGGCTTGGGTCGGGAGCATTCTCTTCGTCAATATAAACCAGGAAGTCTCCCCAAAATTTACCCATCCAGTCATCAGCTACGGTGCCAAAAAAGGCGGGATCCATGTTGCCTGGAGCGTAGTAGGCGCTGCGTAAAATACCACCATGCTTTTCGGATATAGCATCCGTGGGTTCATCATCCACAGCGGGTGTATCAGGTGCGTCCGGAGCGCAGGAAACCAGTAACATTCCGGATACTAAAACCAGTACTGCTAAAAACATTAATTTCTTTAACAATTTTATTGCCTCCTCTGTTTTTCTTACTCTTCCCTGCAAAGGCAGGGCTTAAATCCAGCTTTTTTGAAAATCAGCTCCTTTCAGTAAAAGTAAGAATTAAAACTACTCCTATTATACCTAATGTATAGGGTATTTTCCGTACTTTTTTACCGCTTTAACCATGGCCCATATATTTTCTATCTTACAATACCCGGGCAGACCATTGCTGCTTCCCAGTATATATCCACCACCGGGAGCTATATCTTCAATTCTTTGTTTAACTTCTGCATCTACCTCTTCCGGGGTGCCACGGGTTAAGGTATAGCGAAGATCAATGTTTCCCCACAGGCAAATTTTATCACCGTATATATCTTTTACTGTCTTAATATCAAGGCAGCCCGGTTCAATGGGATGCAGCCCGCTTACCCCCATGGCCAGAATATCATCCATGATGGGCATGATATTGCCGTCCATATGGGTAATCCAGGGCATCTTACACGTATCGGAAATAGCCCTCATTCCCGGGACAAAGAATTCCCTGAAAACCTGCGGCGACACCAACGGGCCGCTGTTATAGGCAATATTATCATAAGAAATGATAAAATCTACACCTATCTCATTTAGCCTTTCAACAACCCTGCAGTTCCAGTCAACGTAGCGTTCCATAACCCTTTCGATTAACCCGGGGTTTTCATATATGGCATAAGATAGCGCCTCAATACCCATTGAATAGTTGACGCCACTAACCCCGAAGCGGCAGATTGCATAGGTTGCCAGCCCTGCTTCCTGGTTCGCTTCAATAGCTCTTTGTGCCTCATCGTAAGGCAAATCACGTTCCGGATCGGGAAAAACCATCAGGTCAAGGTCCTTATTGCTTTTTATCAATCCACCCAGGATATAATCATTACCATCAACAAGCTTTCTTTCGCAAAAAACGGGAGCAACAAAATAGTTGATATTTATGGCATCAAAACCCATGGTCCTGGCAAAATCAATGTCAGTAAAATCATCCCTGCCCATTAATATGCCCCGCATCTTATCTTCAACATAATCTGCGAAAGGAACCCGATCCGGTTCTTCTAAATTTATAGTTTTTAATATACGGTCCCTGGAATTCATATGTTATCCTTTTAAAGCATACTGTTTATTTTTTCAACAACTGCTTCATCCGGGGCATTTACTTCCTCTTTTAAGAGCGCAGCAGCTTTTTCCTTAGCCAGATCAAAGATATCCTTGCTGCCCAATTTTTCCCATGTTTCATACATGGTCCGGTTAAATACCGTAGGCGACCATATTTCGCTGCGGAAGTGCTTCATCGTATGCTCTTCACCGAGATAATGCCCGGAAGGGCCAACAGCCTCGATGGTATCTGTGCCAATAGTATCCTTATTCACAGCTGTTCCGGCCCCGACATACCTTGCAGCGCTGATAAAATCATCGCACATTACCAGGAAGGGCAGCGAGCCGGTTTTTCCGCCGTCAAGATAGCCCACATCATGGACCAGGTTCGCCCCGCAAAGCTGGTTAAGAAGCAGCCCGATTGAAGCCTCCATCCCGGCCTGGGCATCGGGAACAGGCGCATTAGAGCAGCCGGCTTCGGTAAAGTTAGGAATACGGTAAAACTGGGATAGTTCTGTCATGGCGCAGTAGTTCATGGCAGCATCCGGTGAACCATATAAGGTAGCCGTTGTATTCATCTCCATCGGGGTTGCGCCACCGCCGATAATAACCTGTGAACCTTTTTTCTTTAACTGGGCAATAAGCAGCCCGGACAGACTTTCCGCGTTCATCTGGACTATTGTTCCTGCTTTAGTTACCGGGCAGGTGCCACCGGCAACCACTCCCGGTGTATAGATAACGGGCACACCGTATTCGATACAAGTAAACATTTTAGCCATCCCCTCGCGGGTATGGATCAGTGGGGAAATTGGCTCATCATAAAGGATTAAGAAGGGGCGTTCCCTCAGGTAATCGTGGGAACCTGCTGCTGCTGCAGCCATATCTATAATCGTCTTTAGGTTATTTTCGTTGAAGGCAGTAAAAATGATCGGCTTTGAACAGTTCAAAACCTGAGCCGCAAACTGGTGCAGATCGCCCTTTGCGGTTTCCGAATCCCTGGGGATTCCGTAACTCATGCTGAAATCAAAATTGGGAAGCTTCTCGATCAGCTTTGCCGCATTGACAACATCCTGCTTAACAGCGCCTCTTCTTACACCAGTTTCGAAATCAAGGTGAAAGGGCAGATCGGAACCAGCCCCGTAATAAGTATTGTTTGCTTCCAGGCACATTGCCGGTTTACCCTCACGGTTGTAAATGTTAATTTTAGAGGGCGCAATTCTGATTGCCTCTTCAATTAACCAGCCCGGTATTTTAGCCACCCGATCCTTTACAATACATCCTGCATCTTTAAGCAGCTTCAAAGCTTCATCGTGATCTACCCGAACGCCCGCCCTTTCAAGAACATCTATAGTTGAACTGTGGATCTCTTCAAGCTGGCTTTCCGTAAACCATTTTAAACTCGGTGATAACTGCTGGCTGTAGTTGGAACGATATTCTGCTATTTTAAACACCTCCATTTTTTTTTACCAATTTAACTTAGTTTGTGATACCAGTTAATCATACAAGAGAGCTAAGCCGACTAATGCCATTACCATTGAGCAGTTGCAGTGCAATGGCCGGTGAAGCTAAGGCTGGAGCAGGCCGGCCTGCACGGACGCAGGCCGCCGAGAGCCAAGTTACGGATGACGCGTCTCGAGGGCAGCCTAAGCGGAAGCCTGAAGCTGAACCGATGCCATTACCTGTAACGAAACCGGTAATTGCATTAGTCGGTTTAGCTGCTAAATATGTCATGACTATCTACTCCCAAATAATTTTAAATAGTTTAAAGATGGTTGATACCGAGACCAATTGTTTCATGTTCATAGCCTTTAACCGGCGCTCCAATGGTGCCGTAAAGCACTACAGCAATCCATTCACCATCCTCGCTGTGTTGCACAGTTCTCGGTCCTTTTACCACGGTAAACATTAAACCCACGGTGCGCAGCATGTCACCAAGACCCAGTTGTCCCCGGCAGATGCCGACAAAAGCATCGAGGATTGCATGATACAGTGCATGCGTGTCGCGATAATAATCTTTCCTGATCAAGCCCTCACGCTGGGCGGCAGTCTCTACGGCAGCGAATATTTTCTCCGTGCTCATCGAACCAACTTTGCCTTTTATCATTTTAAAACCCTTTGTTTCAGCCTGTTTCCTGATTTGCCCTTCCAGTTCACCATCAGAGAGGGCAAACATTATTGCTGTTCTTCCGATCTGTTCCATATTTATTTCCGCCTTTTAAACAGTTAATAACTATATTTTATCATTAAAGATTATTATTTAAAATCTGGTTCAAAATCGACCATTTCCTCTACAGCGGCAACCAAACTACCATTTTTAACAAGCTCTATCGCCTTATCTATCATGGGGTAAAGCACTTCGTCTTTTTCCATATAACCAACATGTTCACGAAGCAAATTGTAAGCGGCCGCCGTTCCCTCTCCCAGCTTTTCAGAGCCCCTGAAGTCTATTGCCTGCGCGGCAACAAGCAGTTCGATACCGATCACCTTAGCTGCATTCTCCACAACTGTACGGGCTTTCCTGGCTGCCGTGGTCCCCATACTGACATGGTCTTCCTGGTTAGCCGAAGACGGAATGGAGTCAACACTGGCAGGGTGGCAAAGAACCTTGTTCTCGCTGACCAGTGATGCTGCTGTATACTGGGCAATCATGAACCCGGAATTTAAGCCGCCTTCTTCCACCAGGAAAGGGGGTAAGCCACTGAGCGCAGGGTTAACCAGGCGTTCAATTCGCCGCTCTGCAATACTGCCCAGTTCAGCTACAGCAATAGCCAGAAAATCCATGGCCTGGGCTACAGGTTGTCCGTGAAAATTACCACCGGAAAGGACTCGCCCCTCATCTGGAAATAGAAGGGGATTATCGTTTACTGAGTTTATCTCTACCTCTAAAATACTATTCACATAGGAAAGGGCATTGGCCGTAGCTCCGTGAACCTGGGGTACGCAGCGCAAACTGTAAGCATCCTGCACCTTTCGCTTGTCTGATCCTATAAGTTTGCTGCCTTTAAGCAGTTTGCAAATGCTTTTTGCACAATAGTCATGGCCGCTGTAAGGCCTTACCCCTGTTATAAGTGCGTCAAAAGCATCTGGAACTGCCAGCTGTGATTCCATTGTCAGGGCAGCGGTGATCAACGCCGCTTTCTGCAGATTTACAGCATCATGGTAAGCCAGGGAACCTATAGCAGTCATAATCTGGGTTCCATTAATCAGGGCCAGTCCCTCTTTTTCCAGCAGGGTAACAGGCTCCATTCCTGCCAGCTTCAAGGCTTCTCCACCCGGCATTCTTTCACCATTGTAAAAGGCTTCGCCACTGCCGGTTAAAACAAGGGCAAGGTGAGACAATGGCGCCAGGTCACCGCTGGCTCCAAGTGAACCCTGCTCGGGGATAACTGGCACCACGCATTTATTCAGCATTTCTATAAGCTGTTCCACAATAATTGGCCTGACTCCCGAGCAACCCCTGGCCAGGGCGTTTAAGCGCAGTAACAGTGCCGCGCGAACCACTTCTTCTGAGAGTGGTTCGCCAACTGCAGCAGCATGGCTGGCTATAAGGTTTTTTTGCAGCTGGATAGCGTCCTGACGGGAAATGCTAACATCACTGAAGCGACCGAAACCGGTTGTTATGCCATATACAACAGCATCTTTTTCAACCAGTTCCTCTAACATTGCCCTGGATCGCAATATACGTTTTAGCGCTTCGGGCTCAATTGTAACAGGCGCATGATCTCTTGCCACCCTTACCACATCTTTTACATTAAAACCCCCGCCATTTATTTTTGTAGACTTAATGGCTTTTTCAGTGTTTTTAGAAATACTCATAACAGGCAATAACCTCCCAAAAAATAAAGAGCACACGGGAATAATACCCGGTGCTCCCTCACGTCTAATGTCTATGAGCAGCAGGACTGCT
>SKWE01000154.1 GCA_007129055.1 Syntrophomonadaceae bacterium | reverse complement strand
GACTCTGCTCCCCTGATGGTGGATATCCCCAACGAGATGATTATTGATATGCCGGCCAGTCCGACCGGTAAACAGCTAAGTTATATGCAGGTAGGCAAGATAGATGGCCGGATGATATTTATACTCGACCTTGATCAGATTTTATCACCTTTAACCATGGCAGTGCTGAGAGAACAGTACAATTGATGAAGGTTGCAATTTCTGTATAAGAAGCTGAGTTGAAAAGTATGGTCAAAACTAATTCTAATCTAAACCTCTTTTATCCCCAATGGCAGGGTGGAGGCCCTGATAAATCTACATACCACGGAGCCTATGAACTAAGAAAGTTCTACTGCAAAGATACTCCATTTGTCGAGGTAGATGTGAGTACCGCTGATATAGGTATCATTAAAAACGATATTTACTGTTACGACCAAATTCTTAAACAAATGAAGTCCGCCCGCAGGATAATTGAGGCGGCTAAACCGAGCCGGATATTTACCATCGGCGGAGGCTGCGATGCAGGAATTCTTCCCATCTCTTATTTAAGCCGTCTGCTGGAAGGCAAGCTGACATTAATCTGGCTTGATGCCCACGGCGACCTTAATACACCGGAATCATCGCCAAGCGGCCATTTTTATGGCATGCCGGTAAGAACCTTGCTGGGTGATGGTGAACGCGGCATATTAGAGCTTCTTTACAGTGAGCTTGAACCCGACCAAATAGTTTTAGGCGGTTTAAGGGATCTCGATCCGGCGGAAGTTGAGTTTATAAAAACTCATCAGTTGAGCGTATGCAAGGTTGAGGATTTAAAAAATGATCCAGGATTATTATTGGAAGCAGTAAAAGGGAAAGGTAATAAGCATGTTTATATTCATCTTGACCTTGATGTGCTTGACCCGGATGAATTTCCCTATCTTCCGATGCCAGTTCCGGGCGGCCTTTCTAAATCAACCCTGCTCTGTTTAATTGAAAGCTTATCAAACGCATTTGTCTTAAATGGCCTGGGTATTTACGAGTACAGCCCTTCGGGTAAAGCTGATCTAAATTTACTTAAGCAGCTTTTTGATATAGGAATAGGGCTTTAAGCAGGTAGGCTTCTGCCAGGCTTTATACTTTAAAAGCAGAATAACAAATAGAACTATAATGACAGGAGGATAAATGATGCGGGATGCCAATTACAGGTCAATTATAAACAGTTTGTATGACGGTTTATATCTTGTCGATAATGACAGGGTTATAACATATTGGAATGAAGCAGCTGAGAAAATAACCGGTTATAGCTTAGAAGAGGTTATCGGCAAGTCTTGCGCCGACGATATATTAACACATGTGGACAGCGAGGGTAACTCATTATGCATGGGTTTATGCCCCCTCGCAGAAACTATCCTTGACGGTAAGGGGCGGGAGGCAGAAGTGTACCTGCACCATAAAAACGGACAGAGAATTCCCGTATCCGTCCGTATTAGTGCCATAACTGATCAAGACGGAAAGGTTATCGGCGGAGTTGAGCTTTTCTCCGATATCAGTAACCGGACAGTTAACGAGTTGAGAATTAAAGAGCTAGAAAAACTGGCATTTCTTGACAATTTGACCCAACTGGCCAACCGTCATTATTTGCAGAGAGAACTTGAAGTAAGGTTAGAAGAATTGAAGCGTTATGGCTTGCCCTTTGGTATTTTATTAATGGATATCGATCACTTTAAGAAGTTTAATGATAATTACGGCCATGATGTTGGAGATCTGGTTCTTCAGGCTGTTGCCAAAACCTGCCTGAGTAATTCCCGCCCTTTTGATATTTACGGGCGTTGGGGTGGGGAGGAGTTTATAGCTATAATTCGTAATGTTAATCAAGATGATCTTGAATTGATGGGTAACAGGTTGAGGTTGCTAATTGAAAATACGTACCTGATGCATAATGAAGAAAAACTTAAGGTTACAGTCTCAATTGGTGCAACCATAGTTCATGCGGAAGAAAAGATAGAGAGTATTGTAAAAAGAGCCGATAACCTATTGTATAAAAGCAAAAATAACGGAAGGAATATTATAACTGTTGGTTAAACATTGATTGTCAGGTGTTTAGCCGCTTCAGGCGCTGCTGCAGGTTCTGGCGGGACATGCCCAGTGACCGGGCTGCCCTGGAAATGTTATGATTGTTCTTTGCCATTGCCCTGCCGACTACCTCTGCCTCAACCTGCAGCAAAATCTCTTTTAGATTGTTCTTTTCCTCGCTGGTCCGGATAACATCCTTTAGATCATTAAAAGGCGCATTGTATTTTTGCAGCAGATGGGGAGGAATATGCCTGAGTTCTAAGGTGGCGGCATCGTCTTCAGCATAGTTCATGGCATGTTCAACGGCATGCTGCAGTTCACGAACATTGCCAGGCCAGTTATGCTGTTTAAACAGGTCTACAACTTCCGGGGATAGTTCTTTAACCCTTTTATTCATAATTTTGTTTATCGCCTTTACAAATGATGTAGCAAGCAGAGGGATGTCTGACATGCGCTCACGCAGGGGCGGAATGGTAAGGGTTACAACTGCCAGGCGGTAATAAAGGTCCTGGCGCAGGCGGCTCTTTTTTATCGCCTCCTGGGGCTCGCTGTTAATAGCGCTGATAATGCGCGGGTTAACCCTGATATCTGTTTTGCCTCCCAGCCGGCGAACCATTTTTGATTCTAATACCCTGAGTAATTTGCTCTGCAGCGCTATATTCATCGAACTTATTTCATCTAAGAAAAGTGTTCCCTGGTTGGCTTCTTCGAAAAGGCCGGTTTTATCTTCGGCCCCGGTAAAGGCTCCTTTTACAGTTCCGAATAATACACTTTCCAGCAGGGTTTCAGGAATTGCAGCGCAGTTAACCGCAACAAAAGGCCCTTTGGCCCTTAAGCTGTAATTGTGGATGCTCTGGGCAAAAAGCTCTTTTCCCGTTCCTGTTTCGCCAGATATCAATACAGGTGACATGTTAACGGCAATGCGCTGGGCCAGCTGGATTGCATTCATAATTGAAGCGCTTTCCCCGATAATATTTTTAAATGAGTAGCGGGTACCGTTTTTGCTGACATTTGAGTAAAGCTGTCTCTGCAGGTTTATTACCGTATCTACCAGCTGCTTGTTGCTGGTAATATTGCTGTTAACTGATACAGCGCCGATAATCTCAGATCCATTATAGAGAGGGTAGGTGTTGGTTATAATATTAATCCCGGTCCCCTTTTTTGAATAATATGTGATGTGGCGGTTTTTTATAGCCTTTCCCGTCTTTAGCACTTTGAGCAGGATACTGCTATCCTCATCAAGCCTGTATGATTCACTGATATGTTTGCCCACAACATTGGAAGCCCTGTTGTTTTCTATCTTCTCTAAAGCGGTTGAATAAAAAACCGTTATGCCCTCTTGATCGATTATATGTATGCCGTCTTCTATAATATTAAGCGCTTTTGCCAGCACATCAGCCTGAATTTTGTTATCTGAAAAGCAAAGATATTTTTGTATGTCCTGCTCATCGATCATTATAGCCACCGCCCTGGTGCAAGATATGCTTGCATTTATCCTGTAAATCTTATAGTTTGCTCAGGTTTCTGCCTTCTATTCTACCGCAATTAAATTTGCATGCAAGTAATATTTGCGTTTTACTGAAAATATAAGCATAAAATAGGTCAAATAGAGAGGATTATTACCATATTTTAGTTGAAATTTGGCTTAAACAGTCCTTAATTCTGGCATTATATTTGCATTGGTATCATAGCAGGAAATGTAAAATGATTGCTTAGGGAGGAAATATAATTGGTGAATATGGATTACCTGAAAGAAAAACCAGTTGCAGTGCTGGGAGCCGGCGCTGTCGGCAAAGCGCAAGCTGCTGACTGCGCTTTGGCAGGCGCCAGGGTTCATTTGTGTGATTTGCCCCCGTTTTCGGAAAAAACACTTTTTGGAGTAAAGGAAAGTGGAATTAACTTTTATGGGACTCAGCTTAACCTCCACAGTTTCGAGCGTTCAGGAATCGCCCGCATGGAGATGGTGACCGAAGATGTTGCTGAAGCGGTGAAGGGGGCAGGATTGATTGTGATAACTACTCCTGCCTTTGGCCACAGGGCTTTTTTTGAAAAGCTGATCCCCTGCCTGGAAGATGGTATGGTTGTGCACATCTTCCCGGATAACTTTGGCTCCATCCTGCTGCGGAAAATGATGAAGGAGGCCGGTTGTGATAAAAAGGTGGTAATCGGCGGGTGGTCAAGTTCTCCTTACGGCAGCAGGGTCGATATTAAGGGTGGAGTTGTGCTGCCCAAGATCCGTGTCTATTACCGGGCAATTACCCTGCGCGGCGCGGCAATGCCCATGGCCGACCAGGAGGCATTTTTGGAGAGCGCAAAATATCTCGGTTCCATGGATTGTATTACCCGCAATAATGGCATCGACCCGGGAGATACGGCGCTTGATATTGGTTTTAGTAACGTAAACCCTGTTCTGCACTGCCCCGGCACAATTTTAGGTGTTGGAGTGATGGAAAACTGGGGTGTGATATATGGCAATGATAAGTATGAGTACTCGATTTATTCCCATGCTTACTGCCCATCTATCGCCAAGGTACAATACTCATTCTACCAGGAGCAGTGTAAACTTGCTGATGCGATTGGAGTGGGGATACAGCGTTTTGAGAAGAAACAGTTTTTCCACAGGGAAAGCATCCTGGGAGCAGAGTATATGGGGCCGGATTACGTAATCCCATTTGATCAGCAGGATTATATCCAATATGGTACAGGACCGCATGATATTAACAATCGCTACATAACAGAAGATATTCCTGTGGGTTGCCATGTTTATCATGAACTGGGCAAGATTTACGGGGTAAAAACACCGGTTATTGATTCGATGATCAACCTGGCTAATGCGATGATGGAAACCGATTATTATGCCAGTGGTTATACCCTTGAATACCTTGGCCTGGGTGGAAAAGATGTAGATGAACTGAACCGCTATTTACGAGAGGGATAGAAGATGGGAGCAGCCTGAACGTAGATTATTCGGGCAATTAAAAAAGTTGACAAAGGACATCGAAAACTTTATACTGGAGGTAACAAATTACTAGTGACGAGAGAAAAGTAATTTCCGTGTGGAAGTGTGCTTTTCTCTTTTTTATTGGTATTGATTTACCTGCTCCATTTACACTATTTGCAAACAATTGAGATTTAGGTTGGTTTAATTGCTTAAGGAGGTTTGCCTGTGTATTGGGATAAATGCAGCACCAGTAATCAGCTGGACAATAGTTCAATAAATTTTTCTGTATTTTCTAACAGCCAGTGTGCTAGAGTTTACAGTGCTATATTAGAAGTTTTGGAAAGAACGGGTACCAAGGTATATAACGAAGAAGCGCTTGACCTTTTAAGGAATGCCGGCTGCCGGGTTGATGGTGAAAGGGTATGGATTCCTTCGCGCCTGGTTGAAAAGGCAGTGGCCAGCGCGCCCTCGCGAATAACTCTGGCAGATCGTAACGGGAAAAGAAGGCTATTTTTGGAGGGCAAAAACAGTTATTTTGGCCCCGGCCCTACAACCCCTAACTTTATTGACCTGGATAGCGGTGAACGGCGTAAAGTTACCAGGCAGGATGTGTGCAACGTTGCCAGGCTGGTAGATGCCCTGCCGAGCATGGATTTCTGCATGTCACTGGCCTGTATTTCTGATGTAACCCCTGTTCTGGCAGATGTTCACGAAGTTCAGGCCATGCTTGAGAACACTATTAAGCCAATTGTCACCTGGGCCTATGATGTGGAGAACAACAGGGCAATTGCTGCTCTCTTCGAAGCCGTTGCCGGCAGTGAAAAAGAGCTGCGCGATAATCCCTTTTTTGTTCTTTACACGGAACCTGCCACACCCCTGAAACATCCTAAAGAATCTCTTGACAAACTGCTTTACATGGCTGAAAAAGAACTACCTATTATTTATACCCCGGGTGTGCAGGGAAATGCCACAGCTCCCGCATCACTGGCCGGGGTAATTGTAATGGCTGCTTCGGATTGTTTGGCAGGGTTGGTTATTCACCAGCTGAAGAACCCGGGAGCTCCCTTTATTGCCGGCGGAGTTGTGACCAACATGGACATGCGGACAATGATACACTGCTACGCCTCTTCTCCGGATTTTTGCCTGATGCATGCAGGCTATTCTGAACTGGTTCAGTATCTTGGTCTGCCCATGTTCAGTACGGCAGGGGCCAGTGACTCGAAAGTGCTTGATATGCAGTCGGCAATTGAATATTCCCTGTCAATCTACAGCGCTGCCCTGAGCGGGGCGAACCTGATTCATGATGTTGGTTTTCTTGAGTCCGGCATGTCTGGATCACTGCAGGGACTGGTGATGGGTGATGAAATAATCAGCTACGTGCGCAAGATGATCGCCGGGATCAGGGTAGACGATGATACCCTGGCTGTTGATGTGATTGATGCAGTGGGGCCGGGAGGGCACTTCCTGCAGGAGGATCATACCTTCCTTAATTTTAAAACTGCATTCTGGGATCCGCGTCTTTTCAGCAGGGAAAGATACCCTGCCTGGGAAGCAGGGGGTAAGCTTAAGTACGAGGACCGTTTAATTGAAAGAACCAGACAGCTGTTAGCCGAACATCAGCCAGAGCCGCTTGATAGTGTTGTAGCGACTGAATTGAAGCGAATTATTAAACAGGCTGAAGGCGGAAGAGTTGCTTAAATATTAGCTTAGAATTGAGGGTTGATAATGAAAAAGAAAACTGTGCTTGATTTTACAGAGATGAAAGTGAAAGGCGAACAGGTTGCCTGGATTACGGCTTACGATTACCCGACAGCGCTTTTTGGCGAGCAGGCCGGGATGGATATGCTGCTGGTCGGTGACTCACTGGGCATGCTGGTTATGGGTTATGACAGCACTATACCGGTTACCATGGAAGACTGCCTGGCTCACTGTCAGTCCGTGCGGCGCGGTGCACCAAATACCTGGATAATCGGCGATATGCCTTTCGGTTCGTACCAGACGACTGACAGCGATGCGGTTAAAAATGCCGTGCGCTTTATAAAGGAAGCAGATGTAGATTGTATTAAACTCGAAGGCGGGCAGAGGGTAGCCAGCCGAATTAAGGCTATCACCGATGCCGGCATCCTGGTTATGGGCCATATCGGCCTCACCCCTCAAAGTTCCGGTCAACTGGGCGGATTTAAGGCCCAGGGCCGCGATGTTAAAAATGCGCGGGAGGTAATCAAGGATGCCCTGGCTGTAGAGGCCGCAGGAGCGTTTTCGCTGCTGGTTGAGGCTGTTCCACCGGAAGTGACAGCTTTTATCGCCAAGAAACTCTCTATTCCGGTATATTCTATCGGGGCCGGGCCCTGTGACGGGCAACTGCTGATCAGCGGTGATATGTTGGGTCAGTTTAAAATATTTACTCCAAAATTTGTCAAGCAATATGCTGATATTGCTTCTGTAACAGTTGATGCTTTCAAGGCTTATATTGAAGACGTGAAAAGTGGGGCTTTCCCCACCGACGAGCATGTATATCACATCATTGAACCGGAAGATGAGTTTGAAAAGCTTTTTAAAGAATTCGGCTAAAGCTCCGGGATGTGATCTGCTCAAGACAGCATTTGCTTTAAAAGTCAATAACAAGGTGGTGCTTAAGGGAAAATGGAGGGTGTTATAGGATTTTTTCAATATTTTTGGGATATCAGGGAAATGGTTTTCGTCCTGACTGTCCGGCATGCCTGGATGGCCCTGGCCGGGGTTACCCTGGGCACCTTGACTGCTGTTCCGATCGGGATTTTGATATCACGAAAACCCAGGGCCGGCAATGTAGTGATTGACCTGGCCGGAATGCTTTATACCATACCTTCATTAGCCTTGCTCGGTTTTTTACTGCCATTTATGGGCCTGGGATGGCTGCCGACGATTACCGCCCTGGTTATTTATTCATGGTTACCTGTACTGCGCAATACCGTTACTGGTATACTCGGTGTGGATCCGGCTGCAAAAGAAGCAGCCAAGGGAATGGGAGCCACTGCTTACCAGCTTTTGATAAATGTAGAACTGCCCATGGCCCTTCCGGTAATTATGGCTGCCATTAGGACAGTTGCTGTCCTTACGGTAGGGATTACGGTTATGGGTGCCCTGGTAGGGGCAAGAGGATTAGGCGAGCTGATTTTCCAGGGTATTTCGATGATGAATAACTGGACTATCTTAGCCGGGACAATACCTGTATCACTAATGGCGCTCCTTTTTGATCACCTGCTCGGCAGGTTGGAGCGTAAACTTAAGGTTGTAACCAGCAGCGCCTGATGCTGCCGGTTTAACATAGCTTAATTTTTTACAAAAAGAGGAGGATTACATTAATGAAGAGTTTCAAATTTTCAGCATTACTGCTAGTTGTTTTGATGATTTCGTTCTTTATGATTGCCGGCTGCGGCGATGATACACCTCCGCCAGTCGAAGAGCCTGTAGATGAAGAACCGGCTGATGATGCTGCAGTAGAAGAAGAACCCTACACGGTTCAGCTTGCCGCCAAAGGGTGGTCGGAAAACATGACCCTTGGTTACATGGCAGCCCTGTTGATTGAGGAACATACGGTTCACTCAGTTGATACAAGCAAGATTAACATGGGCCCGACTGAAATG
>SKWE01000164.1 GCA_007129055.1 Syntrophomonadaceae bacterium | reverse complement strand
TATGCCCTGCGCAATGAAGTGGCAACGCCTGACAGAATAACCCGGCACGTTCTCGATAACGCCAGGGGTGGCAGCATTGTGCTGCTGCACTTCACCCCCAACGATATCGCTGCTCTTCCGGATATTATAAACGGATTGCGGGCCCGCGGCCTTGAGCCTTGTTCTTTAAGTGAACTGCTGCTGGCTGACCCGGAAGCCTGATTTAAGCTTTCATTTCATAGAGGTCCTTGATAGTCAGGACCTGATCTTTCCAGACTTTAGTGAACCGGTCGTTATCCACGGCCGGTTTTTTGATCATCTTCTGCAGGTAATCCATCTGGGCTTCACTGGTACTTGGCTTGCCATAAAGGGTTAAAGCAAAACCGGAAAAATCGCGAACCATGAAATCAAAAATCTGGTCCACAAGTGTTTCCTCCAGGTTGTAAATCTTGGCATTTTCCAGGATCAACTGCCCGTAGACCACCAGGGTAAACATTTCACCCAGGGACAGCAAAAAGTCTGTATCTTTCTGCTGATCGGCATCGGGGGTGGCCCCTGCTAAAAACTCTTTCAGAAGAGCAATCTGTTCTTTAAATACGCTTATATTTGGCAGGTCGTATAGATTATAGGCTGCGCTGTAATCGTGGAATTGGATTTTACCCAGGCCCCTTGTCTGACCCTGGTTGAATAAAAAGTCATCGTTCTGGGGCTGATCCTGGGTTTCCAGGTGCGGGTATTCCTTCGGGTTAAAGAAATAGTTAGCCATGAATTTTACTATCAGGGCTATATTGACATGGACTGTTCCTTCTAACTTTGGCAAAGCCCGGATATCCCTGGCTGCCATTTCGAAGTAAGTGTCCCGCTCAAAACCTTTCGCCGCTATAACGTCCCACAAGAGGTTTATCACCTCTTCACCCTGGGTGGTTACTTTCATCTTCACCGTCGGGTTATATAAAAGGTAACGCCTGTCCTCGGGAGATGCCGCCCGCATGTAATCAGAAGCCCGCAGGGCAAAAAGTTTCATCGCCGTCAGGCGGCTGTAAGCATCAACAAACATCTGCTTTACATGGGGAAAGTCGGTTACTTTCATCCCGTAGAGGGTACGGTTTGCTGCATGGTTTATTGCTTCGTAGAAGGCATGGGTACTGATACCGATTGAAGCCCACCCAAGGTTATACTTGCCCACGTTTACTGTATTTAAGGCAGAATCCCAGGCATCCTGGCCGCGGGAAAGTATTTCATTATCGGTAATCGGGTAGTCGCGCAGGATAAAATCGGCAACATAGGATTGAGAGTTAACAACGTTCTTAACCAGTTCGTAGTTCTGGTGACCGTAATTGGCCGTAAAGAAAACATAGTCGCCGCTGTCAGCCATCTTGCCAAAAGTTGATACCATTTCCGCCTTGTTGCCGTTACCAATGTAATATTTTTCACCGTTGGCCAGGTAAGTGCCGTCTGGCTGGGGGGTTAAACTCATCTCGGTAGAATAGACATCGGCCCCGTGATCGCGTTCCGATAGGCCGAAGGCAAAAACATGGCCCTCTTTTAAAAGCCGGGCAGCTCTTTCTTTTTCTCCCTCGTTTTTGCCCATCCAGATCGGCCCCAGGCCGAGGATTGAGACCTGCCAGGTATACCAGTAGTGCAGGCCGTAGAAGGCAAGAATTTCATTGAATTCACAGTTACGCCAGGTATCCCAGCGGCACCCTTCTTCTCCGTATTCCGAAGGCGTTAGCAGTTCATAAAAAAGTTCATTCTCTTTGACAAAATCCAGGAAGTCATCATACCAGACCCTGTTGCGGTCATCTTCCTTCAGCTGAACCTTTCCCTTGTTCTCAAAGAACTCAATTGTTTTTTGCATTATCTCCCGGGATCTTTCATCTGCGTAAGGCCTGTTGTGCTTTGCAGGATTAAGTAAAATCATCGTCTTCCTCCACTCCCATGTAATATTTGGCACACTTAAGCTAAATAATAATAATTGTTTAACAATAACTATTATTCAACAGTGATAATCATAAATCCTTCTAAAGCAGTGATGGTAAAAAGAGCGCCAGTTGAGGGAACGCGATCAGCAGGGCAAGGCAGACGAAGATGGCAAAAAGAAACGGCCAGATACCCCTGAAAATGACCTCGAGGGGGACATTGCCGGCAACACCTTTAATTATATAAACATTCATTCCAACGGGCGGGGTTATTACCCCCATGGCCACAACCATAACAATAATAACCCCGAACCATATTGGGTCATAGCCGAGAACATTTACAGCTACGGGCAGGAATATCGGTATGGTGAGCAGGATTAATGCCAGGGCATCGATAAAGCAGCCCAACACCAGGTAGATCAGCATGATCAGGGCAATTACGGCGAAAGCGGGAAGATCAAGGGCGGCGGCCCAATCGGCCATGGCAAAGGGGATCCTGCTGATGGCAATAAAACGGCCGAAAATAACTGCAGAGGCAACGAGAAGCATAATCATCGCAGTTGTCCGGGTTGTATCGGCAAGTGATTTCATAATAATAGGCAGGTTCACCCTTCTCTTAACTGCAGTTACAAGCAGCACACCGGCTACTCCCACGGCCCCGGCCTCGGTGGGCATGAACCACCCGGCAAAGAGCCCACCCAGGGAAATGGCGAAGATAATCATCACTTCCAGCAATCCCCCACCTAAAGCCTGGAACCTTTCCCGCCACGAAAACCTGGGGCCTGCCGGGCCAAGCAGCGGGTTGCGGCGGGCCAGGATGTAGATAACCAGCATGTAAAGCAGCATCAGCAATATTCCCGGAACGATACCGGCCATAAAGAGTTTGCCAACCGACTGCTCGGCAGAAATAGCATAGACTATAAAAATTACGCTGGGCGGTATAAGCACACCCAGGGCCCCTCCGGCAGCCACGCTGGCTGTAGATAGCGATACATCGTAATTATACTTGCGCATTTCCGGCAGGGCTATAGCCCCGATTGTCGCTGCAGTTGCAGTATTGGAACCGCATACTGCCCCGAAGAGGGCGCAGGTGGCCTGGGTAGCGATAGCCAGCCCACCCGATAAGTGGCCGATAAGTTTATAGGCCAGGTCGTAGAGGCGGGCGCCTATCCCGGCATGGAAAGCTAAAAAACCCATCCAGATGAACATGGGGATAACGCTAAGAGAATAACTGGAAAACGTAGAGAACAGGTCCGTCGATACAAGAGAAATTGCCGCCGGAACAGAAACAAGATAGCTGAAGCCGATAAAACCGATCAGGGCCATGGCATAAGCTATGGGCACCCTGATAATGATCAGAAAAAAGAATGATAAAATACCAATTAAACCTACCGTTGTGGGGTTCATCTCTGCTCACCCCCCATGAAGAGTTGCAAAAGCTTCAGAACCAGCACCAGGGATAAGGCCAGGAAACCCAGGGCTACCATATAGATAAAAGGATAGAATGCCATCTGGGTTGTGGCAGAAACTTCACCCGATTCAGCGATCCTGACACCGTAAAGGAACAGGTTGTAGGCTGTGAAAATCATAAATCCGACAACCGGCAGACCTGTTATAAGCTGGACTATTTTTTGCACAGGTTGCGGAAATCGATCCATAATAAATTCCACTGCAATATGGCTGTTCTCCAGGGCACAGCGGGCCAGGGCCAAACCTACAGCCCCGGCCGTGAAAAATCCCACCATTTCATAAGTTCCGAGTATTGGAGTATTCAGGAGCGCCCTGGCCAAAATGTTGGCAACTATCAGGGCCGCTGTAACCGCAAGGATTAATCCAGCAGCAAAATCAAGAAACCTGCTGATCCTGGTTATTAGCATTTCGAATATCTGCATCTGTTACTTCCTTTATCATTATTATGATATTTGGCAAAGACACAATAAGTATCCCGCCAGCCTATACTAAAGTATCCCAGCCTATGCTGCGAGTGACTACTTAGCGCTAAAGCATCTATATCCCGAACCACAGCCCGCTAAACCAGGAGGATGGTTCCACTGTGTAGCAAGTACCCCGTCCCCTTGCTACGCTTAGTATTGTTCGGCCAGGGTTCTGACGGTTTCTACAATGCTTTCACCGTCGAAACCGAGCTGGTTCATTTTTTCTATAAAATCTTCCTGGACCGGTTCTACAGCAGCAATCCACTGCGCCATTTCCTCATCAGAAAGGGTGATGAATTCCTGGCCGGTCTCTTCAATTGCCCATTCCACGGCTCTTTCGTTCTGTGCATCCCAGAGTCCTGCCGCTACCTGGTCATGGAAAAGTTCATTGACTTCCAGCATTACCTGCCGCAGGTCTTCCGGCATTGATTCCCACTTTTCTTTATTCATGGTGACAAAGAAAAGGGCGTTATAGAGAAAAGGTGTCCTGGTTACGTAATCGGTAACCTCGGCCTGGCGCCAACCCTGCAGCACTTCCACGGGAGCCAAAGTGCCATCAACCAATCCACGTGACAGCGCTTCATAAACATCAGGCTGCGGCATTCCTTCCGGGGTAGCCCCCAAAAGGGCCAGGGTATCAGCGCTTAGGCCAACCGCCCTGATTTTCATTCCCCGCAAATCGGACATGTTATTAACCGGGGTATTGGTGAAAAGATCGCCCGGACCTGTGGCCAGGACAAACATTAACTCGGTATCCTGCACTTCTTCCGGGTCAAGCGCTTTTATCCCTTCCCAGGCTACTTTACTGGCAGCGTAGGAATTTTCATAAATGATGCCGGGCAGTTCAAAAGCTTCCAAAACCGGGAACCTGCCCCGCGTATAGAAAAATGCGGACAGCCCGATATCTGCAGTGCCCGAAACTACCCCGCTGTATATATCATCAGCCTTGATCAGGGTTTCACCGGGGTAGCTTGTAATCACAATCCTACCGTTACTGGCTTCCCCTAAAGCTGCGGCCCAGCCCTGCACAAGTTCTGTTTCAGCCGGGTGTCCTGCCGGGAAAAAGTGCGCCAGGTTGAATTCAAAGGTTTCCCCAATTTCTTCAACCGGTTCAACATCAGATACGTCTACATCGTCTACCAGTGCTTCCTCTTCCCCGCATCCTGCTGCCGATAAAAGTAATACAGCCATGAGAATTAGTAGAGCTTTTTTCTTCATTTTAATTCCTCCCAAAAAATGATTGGTCAGGACAAAAATAAATACCCCCCACGGGAGTATTGACAGGCAAAAATAAACCGGCCCTGCGGCCGGCAATTATTATAGTACTCCTGCCGTCCTACCATGCTACGCCGAATAAACTTCGTCATATTTCGGTAAAATCCTTCAAGACGGCAATATTTTTTTTAGAAAGTTAAAACTGCATCTGCATCAAGTGCCAGGTCATTTAATGTTGCTGCCCCGGCAATTTTAGCAAAGTCTACTAAATCCTCGGCTTTTATTTCACCACCGAATAGCTGCAAACTCTGCTGGCAGGCCATAATTTCAACACCCTGCTCAGCAGTCTGCTTTAATACCTCAAAAAGGGTGGGAAATTCGCCAATTTTTACTTTTTCCGCTTCACCTTTTACCAGGTTTTTTAAGCCCAGTCCCAGGAAATATACCGTGGCTTCCTGTCCCATGGCTTTGGCTGTCTGTGCCAGGATCAAAGGTGAATAAAGTCTTTCCGGTGTATCTGTTCCGCTTGTCTGCACGTAAAGAATTTTATTAACTGTTGTCATTTCAGTTAACCTCCTTTCCGCCTTTTTGAACCAGGAAGTGATATTCATCGCCATCCTGCCTCATGGTAACTACCTGGTGTCCGGCTCTTTTTGCCCAGCGCGGTATATCTTCTGCTGAAGCGGGATCATCGGCAATCAGTTCCATCAGGTTACCTTCTTCAAGAGTATCAATTTCTTCTTTAGCCCGCATAACCGGGACAGGGCAATAAAGCCCAATACAATCAACCAGGTGTATTTTTAGTTTATTATCATTAGTGCATCTATATCTACCATCTTCGGGGTCAGGACAAATAGGTTCATCACAGAAAGGACAGCTGCATCCTTTTGTCTTATCCTGCTCTTGTTTATTAACGCTCATTAAAATGACCTCCCACAATATCTTTATTAAACCTACCTAAACCAGCTTAACTGTCTGCGTTTACCTTTGCCCTGTAATCTTCAATCGCCTTATGCAGGGCATCAGCGCCCAGGTTGGAACAGTGCATTTTATTGCCTGGAAGTCCATTCAACTCTTCAGCAACCTGTTTATTGGTAATCTTCATCGCTTCATCAAGAGTTTTTCCCTTGGCCATTTCAGACACCATGCTTGAAACGGCAATTGCAGCACCGCATCCAAAAGTAAGGTACTTAACATCTTCAATCCGGTCATCTTTTACCTTAATTGTGAATTTCATCATGTCACCGCAGACGGGATTGCCAACCTCCCCCATTCCATCGGGGTTTTCCAGCTCTCCAATGTTGCGCGGCTTGGTAAAATGCTCCATAACTTTATCGCTATACTCAGGCATTCTGTTTAGCCTCCTTCATATACTGGTGGTAAAGCGGGGACATATTCCGCAATATACTTGCTACATCAGCCAGCTGTTCGGTAATGTAAGGAATATCTTCTATCTTGTTGTCCGGCCCTGCCGTCAACTGCAGGGAACCCTGGGCCAGTTCGGGTGGGACGCCAAGAGCTGTTAAAACATGTGATGATTTCAGAGCCTGCGAAGTACATGACGAGCCGCTTGAAACATTTATACCGGCCATGTCAAGACGCATCAACAGGGCTTCTCCTTCAACAAAGCTGACCGAGATGTTCAGGTTTCGCGGCACCCTTTTTTCCGGGTGCCCGTTTAGCTGCAAATGAGGAATGGAATTGAATAAACTCTCTTTTAACCGATCCCTGAAAGCAGCAGCTTTTTCTGCCCGCTCTTCAAGCTGTTCGGCAGCAATCCGTGCCGCCTCGCCAAGACCGGCTACCAGGGCAACATTTTCCGTTCCGGCCCGCAGCCCTTTTTCCTGGATACCCCCTTCAATAAGGGGCATCACCCTGACTCCACGCTTCACAAAAAGGGCCCCTGAGCCTTTAGGCCCATAAAACTGGTCCCCCGCCAGTGAAAGCATGTCGACCCCAAGTTTTTGAACATCAATTGGAATCCACCCCACTGCTGCTGCAGCATCGGTGTGAAAAACCACATCCCTTTCTTTTGCTACCGCCACCAACTCTTTAATTGGCTGAATTGTCCCGATTTCGGGGTTAGCAGCCTGGATAGATACCAGGATGGTTTGATCGGTAATCGCTTCGGCCAAATCCGCCGGGTTAACCAGCCCGTAATTATCGACCGGTAGCTCTGTTACCGAAAACCCTTCCTTTTTTAAAGTCTTCAGCTGATTTAGAATAGAAAAGTGCTCAACTGAAGAGGTAACAATATGTTTGCCCTTCTTCATGTTTGCTTTTGCAAAGCCTTTGACAGCAAGGTTGTTTGCCTCCGAAGCAGAGGCGGTGAAGATAATTGCTGCCGGATCTGCGCCAATTAAACCGGCCACATTTTCCCTGGCTTCCTGCAGGGCTTTCCTGGGTATTTCTCCTAAGCTGTGACCGCTTGAAGGGTTACCATAATATTCACTAAAAAAGGGAATCATTTTCTCAAGAACTTCCTTATCAACCGGTGCTGCTGCCGTGTAATCCAGATTAATTTTTTTCATCATTAACATCCTTCTCAAAAAATGTTGATCACTATTGACTGATGCATATATCTTGTATATAATTCCTATTAGAATTATAGGCTATTAGGAGCGGCATGTCAAGGGGCGAACAGGAAATTATCCCGCCGATGTCGAAGTTATTTGAAGTTATTTATTGAATATCCGGCGATAGGATATAATAAAAAGGATAAATTAGGCTCAACTTTTTTGCTTATAAATGTTTTTACCTGAAATGATAATTTTCAGGTACATTACTAAATACCAAGGAGTGGATCAAAAGATGAAAACGAAGGAAAATTTAATGGCAGCCTTTGCCGGAGAATCACAGGCAAACAGGAAGTACCTGGCTTTTTCAAAGAAGGCAGAAAAAGACGGTTTCAAAAACGTTGCCCGTATTTTTAAGGCCATTGCCGAAGCAGAAACCATTCATGCGTTAAAACACTTTGAAATTGCCGGCAAAGTTAACGACACCCTGGCAAACCTGGAAGCTGCAGCTGAAGGTGAACACTACGAGTTCTCGGAAATGTACCCTGAATTTATTGAAACTGCCAGGCAGGAGGGGGACAATAAGGCGCTGCAGACCTTCGAATATGCCAATGCGGCAGAAAAGGTGCACGGAGGCATTTTTAACGACCTGAAAGATACAGTTGCCAAGGGATCTGACGCAGAGGAAAAAGATGTTTTCCTTTGTCCTGTTTGTGGATGGGTCGGTTTTGACCCGGTTCCCGATAAATGCCCGATCTGTAATACAGCTAAAAAAGCATTCCACCAGTTTTAAAGTCAAAGGGGCGCCGCTTCTATAAATGGCGCCCCTTCGTTTTTATTCATCTATTCCACTCATCAAAGATGGCCATTTCTTCATCGCTTAAGTTAAAATAGTTTTTTATATGATTCAGCACATGTCCCTGGCGCAGTTCGGCAAATGTGCGCAAAACATTTATTTGCCGCTGCCAGTTGGCCATGGACCCGCCCCATCGCTCAAGATGGCGGGGCATTTCCGGCTCTATGTTTTAAGCCAGTTCGTCAATTCTACCCAAAACCCGTTCCGTTTTAAATGTGTTGTTCAGGTGATAGGCAGATCGCTCCAGAAACCTGTTCCTGAAATCTGG
>SKWE01000226.1 GCA_007129055.1 Syntrophomonadaceae bacterium | reverse complement strand
TGTTTCCTCCACCAGGCGGGAAAGCCGGGGTTTCTGTGCTCATTTCCACTGCCCCGGCCATGAAAAGCAGCCTTTTAAGATCAACGCCCACCATGGCGGCAGGGACTATGCCGAAGTAAGAGAGGGCCGAGTAGCGCCCCCCGATCTCGGGATCATTTAAGAATACCTTCCTGAAATTAAGTTTACCCGCAGTTTCCTCCAAACCGCTGCCCGGATCGGTAATGGCAATAAAGTTCCTGCCAACCGCTTCCTTACCTGCTACTTCTGATATCCGGTTATAAAAATATTTCATCAGAGAAACTGTTTCTACCGTTCCACCGGATTTGGTGGCAACTATAACCAGGGTGCTTTTAAGATCCAGTTTGCTTTCTGTTTCTGCAATTGCATCCGGGTCCGTGGTGTCGAGAATGTGAAGGTCAGGGTAACCGTCTTTTACCCCGAACATCTTGCGAAAAACCTCCGGTGCCATGCTCGATCCGCCCATGCCAAGCAGTAAGGCCTGTTTGAACCCCTCTTCCCGCAGCTCTTCTACAAACCGATCAATTTTCGGCATTGCCTCCAGCATTACCCTGTGGCTTAGCAGCCAACCAAGGCGGTTACTGACCTCGTCCGGATTATCTTTCCAGGCAGTATGGTCTTTGTTCCATATTTTTTCTATTATTTTCTCTGCCTTAAGTTTTTCAAGCTCTTCATTAAGCTGTGTTTCCGGAAGATTATAGTATTCCATTTCCATTTATCTCACCCCTGTTAGCTATTCTTCAAGCAGGTCCGACAGACCGGAAAATCTTTTTCTGGTCTGTTTAATTCCTTCTTCGAGCACTTCCCTGCTTCCTACCAGGACAACAGATTTTTTTGCCCTGGTAATTGCCGTATAGAGCAGTTCGCGGGTTAGCGGCCTGACAGGCAGGTCGGGAAGAATTATTGCTACATTATCAAATTCAGAGCCCTGCGCTTTATGGACAGTTGTGGCCCAGGCCAGTTCAAGTTTACCCTGCAGGGAAGCCAGGGGATAAGCTGTAAAACTGCCGCCCCGCGGGAAAATTGCCATCGGTTCTGCCTGCTTTTTCCCCGGTCCGGTTGAAGTTGAAACCTTCAGGATTAAGCCTGAATCTCCATTGTAGAGACGCAGGGCATAGTCGTTTCGGTTAACCAACACCGGTTCACCAACCAGGAATTGACCCGGTATGCCTGTTTGTTCAAAATCCTGGTGTTCCATGATCCACTGCTGGTGAAACCATTGATTAACCTTTTCGGTCCCGGTTCCGCCGGCTTCTATGCGTGTAACGCAGAGCATCCTCATTTTTTCATAAGCCAGAAATAACCTGCGCAGTTTTTCCGTGGTTGTTTCGTCAAAACCTGTTGGGCCCGAGAGGTGTTCATGCTGCAGGTCCCCTGTAAGTTCCGTTTGAAAAATGGGAAGCCGCTTGCGCCAGTGATGGAAAAATTCCAGTCTCTCCTCTGCAGCCCCGGTTTCTAACAGTTCTACACCTTCAAAAAGCAGTTCTTCAATATTTCTTGCCGGTAAAGGTTCGCCTGGCGCACCTGCTTCCCCGGGCAGCATACCCTGATTAACGGCAGCGGCTGTAGTAAGGATCATTTTTCCGGGGGAGTCTTCTTCACGTGCCCGGTAGCTTTTTTGCAAGTATGCAGCTCTTCCCAGGCGGGCTGCTGCTTTTGAACGGCATAGATCACGAAAAACGGAACCTGCTTCAACCGCCGGAAGTTGATCGGCATCGCCCAGCAGAATCAGTTTTGCATCGGGCTGTAAAGCCCGCAGCAGGTGGTCCATCATAACCAGGTCGATCATGGAGCTTTCGTCAACAATTACCAGCTTTTCAGCCAGGGGGTTATTTTCATTATGCCAGAAAAGGTCCTGCCCGGGTGAATAACGCAGCAGGCGGTGCAGGGTTGTTGAAGGAGGGCAATTATCGGCCAGCTTAAGATCGGCGTTTTCCGGGTCTTCGATTTTTGACAGGTGTTCAGCTATGGCCTGTCTCATCCTGTCCGCAGCCTTACCGGTAGGGGCGGCAAGGGCTATAGAGCGGAGGGGTGGAGAATCTAACCGGGCAATAATCCTCAGCAGGCTGGCGATGATCGAGGTTTTACCGCTGCCCGGCCTGCCGCTGATAACGGTAATATTTCCACTCAACATTGCCTTTACTGCATTTTGCTGCTCCATATCCAATGTTATTGGTCCGGCCTGGTCACGGGGAGGCCGGGCAAGCACCTCCTCAAGTGCGGGCAGGTATGTTTCTACTATCTCGCCTGAGTCCGTACTGCTGAAATCACTTTCCGGCTTCAGCCCTAACTTATTTTTCAGGACATTGCCAACTCTTGCTTCCAGGTAATGATATTTCTGCAGGTAGAGAGAACTGTGATCAAATATGAACGGGCGATAGTCCCCGGCAAGGCCAAAGATATTCGCCAGTCCTCCGGCTTCCCCGGCCTGACAGGTATTTTCTGCCAGGTTTAGCAGGCTCTTTACCGCCCTAAGATCATCCTCACCTGCCTGGAGCATCTTCAAAACAGCTTCAAGGTGGTTCACAGTGTCCAGCGGCAGCCTGGTGCTACCGTCGTTTAAGGTTAACCTGGCAGCCAGGACCAGCAGCAGCAGCGCCCGGTGATTTGTATCCGGGGGTTTTAATCCTGCCAGGCTTGCCAGTTCTGCTCCTAAAAAGAGATCTTCTGAACCCAGGTCATGCTGCCTGATACCAGGCAACAGGTCATGGGTAAAATAGTCGGTTTCTTCTATTTTCAGATTGCTGTTCAATTCCATCAGCATTTTAACTCCTTTATTTTTGCTCCCACGCTGGTTCTATAACTTCTCCGCCCCATTCACGGCGCTCCAGCAGATCAGTTTCCCAGCTTGTTATCTCACTCCAGGAGGGCAGGGAATACCAAATTCCTTCGCCCTCAGCATCTCTACTGCCCGCTTTAATACCGCGAATAAATGAATAGAGGATGCCGCCAAATTTATTCGTGTATAGCTCTTCGGTAGTCAGGTTCAACTGCCTGATTAAGGCCAGGGTATATATTCTAGCCTGCAGGGTATAGTTTAAAGTAACATGCGAGTTCAGGGCCTCCAGGTTGTAGGCAGGCAGGCGGTCGCTTTTCCAGTCCAGCAGGTAAAACTTACCATTATATTCAAATACAAGATCGATCAATCCCTGCAGGTAGCCGCGGAGAGCTTTAAAAGGTAGCCCTGTGCTGCTGCCTGTGCTGTTTCCTGAAAGGATCAGCGGGTGGAACTTTTCCGGTATGGGGTAAGCGAAAGACATTTCAGCCTGGCGGTGCTGCCCTGCACTAATGCCGTCCGGCATATCAAGGGTGGTGCTTTTTTCAAGGTTTTCCTGGTAAATGGGGCTTTTGTACCCCCGGTAGACCAAAGTTAAAGCCAGCGGCAGCAGGTTAATATCAAAACCATGCTGCCTGGCTATTAATGCTGCCTGCTCAGTAACCTGCGGCAAACTTACCCAGTCTTCCAGGCTTAATTGGCAGTCTTCTTCCGGGTAGACATTTTCCAGCAGGTCGTGCAGGAAAAGTCCTGTTTCCCTGCCGCCCGGTAGGGCTTCATCATCTTCAGGGGTAGAAATCATTTTTTTCGGTTCTGCCATCTCTCCCGGGCCGGTTTCAAGCTTCTCTTCCGCTTCATTATCGCCTGCCGGTGCCTGCCATTCTTTGCCGCGGCTGATCCGCGAATAGCTGGTTAAAATTATCCCCCGGTGGGCTTCAGCAATCTTTTCTGCTTCTTCAGCGCTTGACGGCGGTATGGTAAGCAGGTTCTCAGGAGGCCAGGAGCCGGGTTCAAAGGCGATCTTTTTTTCTGAAGGTGGAGCCGGCCGACAGGATACTTCCCTTAACTGAAAACCGTCGTTACCTGCAAGCAGGTTATTGTCTGCCAACAGGTCAAGCTGCTTCTGCAGTTTGCTGTAGAAACGGCCAAGGCCTTTATAGCCATAAACCCTGTTTGTCCCCTGCTGATCACGGCTATTCCCAAAATAAGGCAGGTATAGCCTTGATTTTGCCCTGGTTAAAGCCACGTAGGCCAGCCGTTCATTTTCTTCCTCGGTTTCCTGCTCCAGGGCAGCGGCTATTTCCCCGAAAGCCCGTCCAACATGCAGGCAGCGTCTGTTGTCAATATGATAAATATTGGTTTCAATGCCCTGGCTGCCCGGGTTGCCAAATCCGCCGGCAATAAAAACCACCTCGGCCTCCAGGCCTTTTGCTTTATGCATGGTCAAAATCTGCACCGCATCCCTGTCTGTTTCAAGCCTTTGAACATCGCCTTCACGGCCTTCAGGCTTCTTCCGGCCGTCAATCCGCGCTTTCAGGCTGCGGCTAAGCTCTGCCAGGCTGATTGGCCTGGAGTAAGCTTCGGACTGCAGCAGTTCGAAGAGATGCAAATAGTTTGTAAGCGCCCTTTCGTTGCCGGAGAAGACCAATCTTCTCGACAGTCCGCTATCGACCATCAGGCGGTAGAAAAGCAGGGGCCATGAATAGCTGTCGGCAAGTTTTTTCCACTGGTAGAAGAGGGTGGTCAGGGGGTGATTTGCTCCTGTCTCCTGCCAGGCAGGCAGCTCCTGAAGCGGAACCTGGAAAAAGGGAGTAAGCCAGGCAGACATGCGCAGGCTGCGGTCTGCAGGTGAATCGAGAGCCATCAGTATACGGTAAACATGTTCAGCTTCGGCAGTTCCAAAAAGACCTTCCTGCTTGTAAAATGCATGCGCTATATTATAGCGGCGCAGGGTTTCTCCAATTTCCTGCCCTTCTGCAGTAGTCCTGGTAAGGATATATATATCACTTAGCTTTACAGCACTCAGCTTATCTTCTGAACTGCCGGTTAAAAGGGGGCTTTTATCTGACGTCAGCCGCAGGATTTCTTCGCTGATGAAACAGGCCAGTCCCTTCCTGAGCGAAGGGGATTTCAGGGGTTCGCCCTCATTGTAAAGGTGAAGAAGGTGGACGGGCGCTGCCGGTTTGCTTCCTTCAACCGCTGTCCGGCTTGTATTCCCACATTCAACAGGTTCATCATAGCTGTTCAGGCCGCTAAAAAAGGAAAGCCCCTGTTCATCTTCAAGGGTAAAAATTAAATTAAGGGAATCGATTAACGACCGGGTAGAGCGGAAATTATAGATTAAAGGCAGGCGGCCGGCTCCTTCTTCTTTAAGCAGGTGTTTTCTTGCAGCTTGATAGGTATGGACATCGGCGCCGCGAAAACCATAAATAGCCTGCTTGGGATCGCCTATCACGTAGAGGCAGTGTCCATCGCTGCTTTCTACAAATATTTTTCTAAAAATATCCCACTGCACCGCATCGGTATCCTGGAATTCATCTACCAGGGCATATTTCCAGCGTTTCCTGAGCAGGTTGAGCAATAACTCTGCGCCGGGTCCGTTAAGCGCTTCCTGTACTCCCAGCAGCATATCATCATAATCGATCAGGCCAAGTGAATGTTTCCTGGCCTTCAACCTGGCCTGCAGGCGGGGAAGCATCTCCCCGGCAAAAAAAGCGGCCCCCGTGGCGGTTCTCTGCATTATTTCATTTAGCGATAGATTAAGGCTTGTAAAAATCTGCGGAGCATCATCCTGCCCGGTCTGTTGAAGCAGAAAATCGATCTGCCTGTTTTTAACGTTATTTACTGTCCGCTCCTTTTTAGCCCATTCAGTTACAAGCGAAGCCTGCTCCTGGGGGCCCTGAGCCCCGATTGCCAGGGCAGTTACTTCTTCCAGGAAGTCGACATGCTTTATAAAGCCTTTATAGATGTTTTTTTCTTTGAAGTAAGCTTCAGCAGCTTCTTTCAGAATTTCCGGGGAAGGCAAACCTTCCAGGGCCCGGGTTAAGCCCTGTGGATCCCATAGGGGAGTTAGTGTACAGCGTTCCGGCACCCCTTCACGGTGACAGGTATAAAGCAGGGTTTCAAGGTCCTGCAAAGATTCCCCGCGGGCGATCCAATCGCCCAGGCCCTTTCCTACAGGGCATTTGCCGGACATCAGAAAGCGGACTTCTTCCCTGAAAGCCTGCCCGAAAATCTCTTTTCCATCTACATGTTCCTGTTCAAAAACCCTTCCGCCCAGGAAGGCCTGCTCGGATAGGATGCGCTGGCAAAAACCGTGGATAGTTGATATGGCAGCGCCGTCGAAACGGAACAGCGCTTCACGCAGACGGCCCCGTTTTACATCGTCTATTGCCCAGTAAAGAGAAAGATCATCATCCGGTGTCTCCAGGGTTTCATCCAGGATGCTGCGAATTAGTGTCCTGATCCGTTCTCGCAGTTCCCTGGTGGCGGCCTCGGTGAAAGTCACCACCAGAATTTCTTCTATATTGGCCCGGTCTTCAATCAGGAGGTCTAATACCAGGTGTTCCAGGGTAAAAGTTTTACCCGTTCCTGCTGATGCTTCTATAATGGCGTGGCCTTTATCAAACCCGGAGTGGGCGAGAATTTCCGGCCGCTTGTAATAAACTTTATTCATCGCAGGTCCTCCACATTGATGACATCTTCAAATATAAGGCCCATGTGTTCAGCTACCAGGCCGGCAATAACGTCGGCATCCGGCGGGCAGTAAGAGCGAGGTTCGGGAACAGGCCCCCAGAGACTGGAGAAAAAGAGACGTCTGTCTTCGGCCATACTTAGTATATTTTTGTGCAGTATTTCTCCATTAATAATATCGGCTGTCTTGAACTGCTTTGTATTCTCTTCGGGCAGGCCTGCAATTCTGGCCTGCATCTCTGGAAATACAGCTTCGCAGGGCAGAAGGTAGGCATGTGCTTTACTGATCATGTTTCCTACCATACCAGCCAGGCAGTTTAAAGCTTTTTCTTTTGCAACCGGATGCAGGTTCAGCTTCAGCAATCCTGTTTCGCCTTCCTGATCTGCGTATAGCAAAACAATTTTTCGTTCTTTTTCACCGGCTAAATCCGCAGCCGATAGAAAGATGTGATCAAGGATGCCGCGCAGGAGTTGGCGGGAGCATTTACCCAGGGAAGTTTTATTGATCGATCTTGCCGGGGCTGCCTTTGGCTGCAGGATGATTGTGGTTGAGCTGTTTTCTGCCAGCGCTTCGGTTGTGCCGTTTAAGCGAACCGGTATTAAATTTTTACCGCTCATTACTTCAAGCGTTATGGGATCGTAAATTTCTGTTGCCGGAAGATGCCTGCCCGTCTGTCCAAACCGGACTCTTCCAAGCCGGGGCACAAGCTTATTACGGTCTGCCGAACTACCAGCGCAGATCACTTTTTCCTCTAACAGCTTCTGCCACCCCTGCAGGATTACAAGATGATGCTCCCTGTAGATACGGCCAAGCGAGCCGACCGGTATTTGCCCGGCAAGGCGCAGCCGGTCAGCTTTTGTGTCATATATTTCAGGGGTTTCAAGGTCTTCTGCCGCCGCCAGGTAAAATATTTCCCGCAGTAAACTGGTCTTGGTGAGCGGGCTGAATTCAAAGTCTTCTTCTTCATATTCTGCCAGGTCTGCTTCAACTTCAGAGAGGCCAAGCACTGCAGAGGCCCACCCCTGCATGGGGCAGGATAGAAAGTTGTGCAGGTTGGAGATTGTTATGTTGATTGGTTCGCTCTTTTCAGCGCCACCGGGTATTGGAGGAGCTTCACCCGGCAGGAGCAGCATTTCAGCTAATACTTCACGGCTTTTCCTGGGAAGAACAGGCCAGATGCTTGATAAGTCTCCTCCGCCGGCCGGGTAAAGCCGGTCATGCAGGTTTTCTGCCAGTTCCCTGATTCTTGCTTCCGCTGATGCTTCGTCAAGAAAGGTGTTATCTGCGGTTTCCCTTTCATCAAAGCGTCTTAAAGGCAGGTCGGTGAAAAGGTCTTTTATCTTTTCCGGCCCCAGGAATCCCAGTTTCAATATGTGCAGCAGCTCCTGGACAACCGCGGAAGGCTGCAGGGGATCGCCGGTAAGTTCATCTCTTTTAACATATGACAGGTATAGTTTTTCACGGGTAGAGAGAATAGTTTCCAGGAACATGTAACGGTCCCTTTCCGAAGGGTCAACGTCCCCGGCACGTCTTTGTGCCGCACGAAGATCAAGGGCATCCCTGCGCCCTGCTGCCGGGAAAAGACCTTCACCCAGGCCAAGGATAAAAATAACCCTGAAAGGGATGGCCCGCATCGGTAAAAAAGATGAAACTGCAACTCCTTCCGCCAGGTATTGGCCCCGGCTTCCGGGTAGCGAATCGAGCAGTTTAATTGCTATCTCTGCGGCAACCCGCCCGCTGACCTTTCTTCCCAGGTCCATATTTTCCAGCTCTGAAAGAGTTTTAATGATCCGAAGGTGGTCAGCACTGTCAGCAGATGATTCTGCATGCAGGTACTTTTCTGCCTGGGATCTGAAAAGGGCTGCCCACCTGCTTAGCGGCATTTCTGCATTACGGATATAACGGGCATCGGTTAATAGCGAACGGGAAAGCAGCCCGAACTGGGATGCCGCCCCTATGCCAGAGCCGGCGCTTTCTTCGACAATCCACCGGCCTGTATCGGTCTCAAATACTCTTCCATCGCCGCTTTTTTCGCCGCTCATGAAAGAACCTAGAGCAAGCCTTTTAATCCCCTGGCTCCAGTTCAAAACATCCTCATCGATATAGGTGCCTTCATGATCCGAGTGGTCTGCGCCAAAAACAATGCCCAGTTTGTCTGCTTTTGCAGCCATTCCTTCCGGGGTAAGATGTTCAAAACGGCTGATCACTGCGGGATGACTCATAAAAGTCAACATCTCTGTCCTGGTAAAACGGCCGAAAGGAAGTTTAAGCAGCAGGTTCATCGCTTCAATCATTTTGC
>SKWE01000180.1 GCA_007129055.1 Syntrophomonadaceae bacterium | reverse complement strand
TGCATACCAAAAGCGTTAAAACTGGTCCTGAAAAAAGAAACAGGGGAGGTGGCAGCAAATTGAGCGCATACATGGGTAAACTGCTTTATGTTGATCTAACCAGTGAAACTATAAAAGATATTTCCCTTGATCCTCAGCTCGTAGAGAACTATGTGGGCGGCAAAGGATTCGGAGCAAAAATTTTATACGACCTGCTGCCTGCCAAGTGTGATCCACTTTCACCCCAAAATATCCTCATGTTTATGCCCGGGCCCTTAACCGGCACCCTGGCCCCGGCAATGCGCGGATGCGTGGTAACCAAATCGCCGTTAACCGGAACCTTTGCCGACTCCTATTTCGGCGGCCATTTTGCCCAGGAAATCCGCTTCTGCGGTTATGATGGGATCATTGTCACCGGGGCCGCCCCTGAGCCGAGCTATCTTTGGGTTGATGATGGCAAAGTAGAAATTCGTTCAGCGGCAGGAATCTGGGGGTTAGACACCTTCAGCACGGTGGAAAAAATTCGCGCTGAACTGGGAGATGAAAGTGTTAAAACCGCCTGTATCGGCCCTGCCGGCGAAAAAATGGTGTCATTCGCCCTGATTAACTGCGAATATAACCGCCATGCAGGACGCGCCGGGACCGGTGCTGTAATGGGCTCTAAAAACCTGAAAGCCCTGGTTTTACGCGGCAGCAAGGCAGTTACACCGGCTGATCCGGATGCTTTTGAAAAAGCCGTTGACCAGGCATACCTGGAAGTGGCCGAAGATGAAACAGCTGCCGGATTCAATACCTTCGGCACACCTGCTTCTATCGATTTTGCCAACGATGAACAGCTGCTGCCTACAAATAACTACTTTGACGGAAGTTTTGAGGGCGCAGACGGGTTAAACGCCGAAGCCCAGTCGGAACAGTTCTGGCTGCGCAATGTAGCCTGCGCCGGCTGCCCCATTGCCTGCGGAAAAGTAGGTATGATTAAAAAAGGCCGCCGCAAGGGCTTGATAACCGATGTTGTTGAATATGAAACAGCCGCAATGATCGGCAGCAACCTGGGGATCAGCGATGTTCGCGAAGTAGCCTACCTGGTTAAAAAATGCGACGCTTTAGGCTTAGACGGCATGTCTGCGGGCGGAGTTGCCGGTTTTGCCATTGAAGCATACAGGGAAGGCATAATTACAAAAGATGATACAGGTGGACAGGAGTTGAATTTCGGCGACAGTGCCAGCGTTGAATACCTGCTGGATAAGATAGCTGCACGGGAAGGCCTGGGCAATCTCCTGGCCCGTGGAGTTAAATACGCTTCAGAAGAAATGGGCAAAGGTTCAGATGCCTATGCAGTACACGTTAAGGGTCTTGAAAGCCCCGCCTGGGGGCCGCGCAGCGTACCCGGCATGGCCCTGGCCCTGGCAACTGCCGACAGGGGTGGCTGCCACCAAAGGGCATTCCCCATCCTCTATGAGGTTGGCGGCGAATGGAATGGTGAAGCTGTTGATCGCGATGCCCTGAAAGGTAAAGGTGAAATAGTGGCCCATCTGCAAAATTACCTTGCCGCCCTCGATACCCTGGTCAAGTGCGATTTTGCTGCTTATAGCATTAAGGACAGCACCTACTGCCAGATGCTTGAGGCAGCCACGGGTAATCAGTGGAATGTGGATAAGCTGATGCAGTTGGGAGAAAGAATCTGGAACCAGGTGAAACTCTTCAACCTGCGCGAAGGTTTCAGCCGTTCTGACGATACCCTGCCCAAACGCTTTACCGAAGAACCTCTTCCCGCAGGGCCGCAGGAAGGGAAAAAGATAACCCTACAGGATCTTGACCAGCTGCTGGATGAATACTACCAGGTACGCGGTTGGGATAGCTCAGGCGAGCCATCGCCGGAAAAGCTGAAAGAATTGGGACTTGATAATATGCCTGCTTTAGTGCAGGTTCCTGCACAGTAAATAGAAATTGATTAAGGAGGTTTTATGTAGTGAAAAATTTACAGGAATTACACTATTTCGAAGTACCAACAGTTATGAAACATGCCCTTGGCGCGGTTAATCACTTACCCGGTGAACTTGATATACTGGGAGTGAAAAAGCCGCTGATTGTAACCGACCAGGGTGTGGTTAAGGCCGGTTTACTGGACATGATAATCAAGCCGCTAAAGGATGCCTCGGTAAGCCACGTTATTTACGACCAGGTTGTTTTTAACCCGCTCCTGGCTACAGTAGCAGCAGGGACAGAAATGTACCAGAAGAATGGCTGTGACGGAATTGTAGCATTGGGCGGAGGAAGTTCAATGGACTGCGCAAAGGCAATCGGGGTGGAAATAGCCCACGGGGAACCGGTTCTTGAGTATGAATGTGCTGAAGGCAAAAAAGAACTCAGCAAAAGGGTTCCTCCCCTGGTTTGCATACCGACCACTGCAGGAACAGGGAGCGAAGTTACACTTTGGGCAGTTATTACTGACCCGGCCCGTGAATACAAGTTTAATGTTGGCGGTCCGCTGATTGCCGCACATCTGGCCCTGGTCGATCCCATGCTGCATCTTTCCATGCCGGCAGAAGTTACTGCGGGAACAGGTATGGATGCCTTATGCCATGCTATAGAATGCTATACATGTGCTTATGCCCAGCCGCAAACCGATGCCGTTGCCCTGCTGGCAATTGAATATGCCGGAAAATACCTGCGCCGGGCAGTTGCCTACGGACAGGATATAGATGCCCGTTACTACATGGCCATGAGCGCCATGCTGGCCGGACTTTCCTACGGGGCAGCCAGTGCCGGGGCAGTGCATGCCATGACCCAGACCATGGGCGGCATTTTCCCTGTTCATCACGGTATAGCCGTGGGTTCAACCCTTGTACCGGTTATGGAATACAACTGGATGGGCGAACCGGAAAAATATGCCCGCATGGCCCTGGCCCTTGGTGTGCCAACCTTCGGTATGACCGAAAGGGAAGCAGCCCTCTCCGCCGTGGAAGCCTGCCGTGAGCTTGCGGATGATATTGGCATTCCACCCCTGCGGGAAATGGGTATTACAGAAGCCGATATCCCCCGCCTGGCCCAGGAAGCTTTTAACGACCCACAGACTATCGGCAATCCACGTGATCTTACAGTTGCCGCCTACGAGGAAATCTATCGCCGGGCGCTTTAAACAACTGCACTTCATTACAAGCTTAAAGGGTTGTTCAATTACTGAACAACCCTTTTTCTATTTCATTGGGGTTCATAATTAGATTTGTTATGATAAAATAAACAGCGATGATGGCACAATTACAGGTAGCCCATGCGGCCACAAATAACTTGACAACTTGATACACAGTGTAAATTTTAAAATCTTAACGCCCTGAAAGGTGACATACAATCAATGCAGCGCTTTTTATTTCTCCTGTTGATAGCCCTGGTTTTACTGATCCCTGCCGGGTGCAGTGATGATGAACCGGGTCTTGAACCGCTTGAAGGCGACATTCGTGACATCTCAGACAGTTTTCTGGAAGAACTGGTCCGGGAAAGATACGACCACGCCTACTCATTTTTTAATGAAGAAGTGAGAAAAATACTGTCTGAAGAAGAGCTGCAAAATCTTTGGGAACAGATGCGCGATCATGTAGGCCTTTATGAAGAAACTGTTCACCAGCGCCATCAAATCATGGACGGAAACGACATTATTACTTTAACAGCCATTTTTGAATTAAAACAAATGGAAGTTTTAATTATGTTTGATGATGACAACAGGATCAGCGGCTTCTGGCTTAACCCCGACCGGTAATAGCTTATGCTACTTTCCGGAGTAAAATTTTACATTCAAAAAATACAATAAATTATTTATTGAATAAAGGATTTGCTCTCTTCATATAGAATATAAATAGCGCGGTGTTTACAGGGTTGACCACACGATAATTTTAACAGAAACTTACTCGTTAGATTATCTTTTTTACATCTCATGTGCCTGCTTAACCCTGATTCTAAACGAGTTTAACAGAACCCCTAACCCAATTACCGTAATGTATTGTTCACTCAGATGACAATCATTGTATTGTTAATGACGGGTTATTTTACCGTAGGAAAGGCAAAATAATATTTAGGGGTAAATAAATACTTGTCAACAAACAGCCACACATTAATAATGCAAAACCTGCCTTTTCCTTTTGCATACCACAAAATCAGCACGGACACTAAAGGCGCTCCAACCGGCTTTACCTTCCTGCAGGTAAATGAGGCTTTTGAAGAAATATCCGGGTTAGCAAGCTGGGAACTGGTTGGCAAAACAGGTAAAAAGCTATTCCCCGGCACTGCAAATTCCCCTGTTGACTGGGTTGCTTTATATGGCAGGGTAGCGCTGCAGGGCAAAACAGCCTGCTTCGAGCACTACCTTTCTAAGAATAATAGCTGGTATGAAGTGACTGTTTACCAGGACAAACCTGGATTCGTTGCAACGATACTTAGAAATATAACCCCACATAAAGAATCTGAACAAAAACTGAAAGCAAGCGAAAAAAAATACACCTTTCTCGCCGATAATATGGCGGACATGGTCTGGATAATTGATGTTGATATGAAGGTGCGCTACGTTAGCCCTTCTATTCAAAGGCTGCTGGGTTTTAACCCTGAAGAAATAAAAAACAAGGGTTTAGAGGTAATTATTACCCCCCAATCTCTTAACCTGGTTATGCACAAATACAGCTATGATATAACCCGTGAATACGACCCCCATCATGATCATGAACGTGGAGTAATTCTGGAAACAGAATATTATCATAAAAACGGTTCAACCTTATGGATGGAAAACAATATAAAACCGATCAGGAATGCTTATGGAAAACTGATCGGCCTTTATGGGGTATCACGCGATATCAGTGATCGTAAAAAAGCTGAAGCCGAAACCGAAAAAGCTCACCTGCGGCTCTTAAAGATCCTGGATAACCTTGACGCCCTGATCTACGTTGCCGATATGCAAACCTACGAAGTTCTCTATATCAATAAATACGGTTATAAACTATGGGGAGATATTGTAGGCAAAAAGTGCTGGGAAGTGCTCCAAAAAAATCAGGAAGGTCCCTGTAAATTCTGCACTAATGACCGCCTGCTTGATGCTGAAGGCAAACCAAATGGTGTTATTCAAAGCGAGATTAAGAATACAATTAACGGCAGGTGGTACGATTGCCGGGATACAGCCCTGCATTGGATTGACGGCAGGCTTGTCCGTCTTGAAATTGCCACTGATATTACCAGGCAAAAAGTGAGAGAGGAAAAAATACTTTACATGAGCTTTCACGATACCCTGACAGGTCTATATAACAGGGCTTACATGGAAGAAGAGATGAAAAGGTTAAACACTGAGAGACAGCTGCCCAGCTGCGTAATTATGACAGATGTGAATAACCTTAAGCTTGTAAATGACACATTTGGACATGATATTGGCGATAGTTTACTAAAGACAATAGCCAGGATTCTTCGCACCAGCTGCAGGGAAGAAGATATAATAGCCCGCTGGGGAGGGGATGAATTCCTGATTTTCCTGCCGCAAACTGAAAAGAAAGCTGCCTATACAATTTGTGAAAAAATAAGTAGAATATGCAGCCATACCGATATTAAAGGGATACCCATCTCCATATCTTTCGGGATAGTTGAACGAAATAGCCTGGATATGAATATTAATAAGACCCTTAAAAAAGCAGAAAATAAAATGTACAACCATAAAATTATGTTAAGCCGTGAAGTAAAACAAAATGTATTAAAAGCTCTATATAAGAATCTGGAAGCCAAAAACAATGAATCCCGTTTACATTTAGAACGGATGAGAAAACTGGCCAGGATAATCGGTATCAAGCTAAGGCTGCCAGATACGGAGTTAAAACGGCTTGACTCCCTGGTTGTGATTCGCGATGTTGGGAAAATTACCATACCTGATGAAATCCTCAATAAGCAACAGCAGCTGACAGGCGATGAATGGGAGAAAGTTAAAGAACACCCTGAAACCGGTTACAGGATAGCCAAAATTACGGACAGGTTTGCAAATATTGCTGAAGAAATATTGGCACATCATGAAAATTGGGATGGTTCCGGTTATCCCAGGGGTTTACAAGGAGACCAGATACCTCAACTATCCAGAATTATTACTATTGTTGAAGCTTACGCAGCCATGGCGTCAGGCAGGCCCGGTAAAAAACCTCTGACCAGGAGCGAAGCATTGGCCGAACTTAAAAGATGTGCCGGGACACAGTTTGACCCGCATTTGGTTAACTTAACTGTAAAAATTATTTACCCTTCGGCCCCCGTAAAATCCACCAACACGTCTTCCAGAACAGGTGCAGAAGAAATTATTATGTGGTAATCTTTACAGGAAAGTACAGAAATTACATGGCAGAAGGGTTTGAATAGTAATGCAGACTTTAATCATTGCTCACCGGGGCGCTTCATCATTAGCTCCGGAAAATACATTTGCCGCTTTTGACAGGGCTTTAGCTGTCGGAGCCGATGGCATTGAGTTTGATCTTCAATTGAGTAAAGATAAAGTTCCCGTTGTAATTCACGACGAAAACCTTGAGCGTACCACCGCGGGCCAGGGGATGGTACGCGATTATGATTTAGCTGATTTAAAGAGCTTTGACGCAGGGTCATGGTTTGCTGCAGAATTTTCAGGTGAAAGAATTCCTACTCTTGATCAGCTTTTTAAGCGGTATGAAAACAGTAAACTGCTTTTTAACCTGGAACTTAAAACCAGCATGACAGATAATCAAGACCTTGAGGAAGCCGTATTAAAATGCGTAGCTGAATTCAACCTGGAAAAAAGGGTTGTTATATCGTCTTTCAACCACCAAAGCCTGGTGAGGTGCAAAGAACTTAACCCGCATATTCGTACAGGAATGCTTTATTTTGAAGAGCTCGAATCACCCTGGGAACGCGCGTTATCCCTGGGCTGCTATTCAGCCCACCCTTTTTTTTATTACCTGCAGGAAGCCGAAGTAATTGAAGGGTTTAAAAATCACAACCTGCCTGTTTACACCTGGACAGTAAATGATCCGGAGCAGATGGAATACCTGGTTAAAAATGAAATCGATGCCATCATAACGGACTACCCGCAGGTTCTATCTGAGATTATTACGAAGGCAGGTTAAAAATATCCCTTTTGACCAAAGCATTTTGACTAATAACAGCCGGAGGGACAACAAAGCGGCCTATTTAAGCAAAAGTTAGATGTTAAGCCGTATTCCGTTTAAATAGGTCAGGCTGCGACCGGCCCTTAGAACAGATGCAAAGCCTTCACTGACCATTACCAGACGTTCAAGCCCAAAACCAATTCCAACCCAGGGCACATCAATATCCCATGCTTGATCTAAAACATGAGGGCCCATGGCCCCGGAGCCAAGTTCAAGTTCTCCGCTTACAACATCAAGGGTTTCGCCATAAACCTCCGATTTTTCGGTTTCCAGGCTGTAATCATCAATACCTGCTGCATCCATGACCAGGGAAGCCAGTTCTTTCAGACGCCCTGGCCGGCTTTCCAGCGGCAGGCCCATCTCAACCAGGTTAAGCATGGTAAATTCCTGCATATGCTCTCCACCCTGGGTATCTTTTCGAAAACAGGGACCCACTTCAAATATGCTTACCGGGTGGGGCCAAAGCCGCAGAAGGTCCTTCAAAATATAATAGAGATTAGGAGCCAGCATGGGGCGCAGGCATTTTCGATCATCCACCCAGAACACCTGCCTGAACAGGGGATGTTCTTCGGTTACAGTCATTTTTGCCAAAAGACCCTTGGAGAGCAGGATTGGAGTGACAACCTGGGAAAACCGGGCATCAGTTAAAGCTTTCACCAGCTTGCTCTCAAGTTCCAGAAGAGCAGGCCTTTTTATAATCTCCCTGAAATCAAGCAGCTTTTCCCTGCCCCTGCTTACAAGGCTGCTTTCCAAGGTCTGATAGGCCTTGTTCCTTGCAGCGCTATCGTCAAAAACCACTTCAACCTGTTCTTTTGTTGCTCCCAGTTCCTGCAGTCTTTGCTTCTGGATATCTGTCCATTCAAACAAAAAAGTCCCGCCTTTCTTTATGTGCTAAAAATAAACCAGTTTACCAAACAGCTCATCAAGTGATACTGACGCAAAAGTTGATGAATAGTCAGCCATGGCATAGGGAATTATCAGTTCATTATTGTGCACCGTGGCCCCACATGAGTATACCACGTTAGGCACATAACCTTCCCTTTCTTCATCATTGGGACTGAGCAGTGGTTCTTTCGTTCTTCCTAAAACCTTTGTCGGATCTTTAAGATCTAAGAGGGTTACTCCCAGGCAATACCTGCGCATTGGCCCGACACCGTGGGTAAGCAAAATCCAACCTTTTTCTGTCTCAACAGGTGAACCGCAGTTGCCGATCTGGATAAACTCCCATGGATACAACGGTTCCTGGATAATCATTGCATCTTGCCAGACGTGAATATCATCTGAAATCATAATATAGTTGTTAACGCCGTCCAGGCGCGAAACCATCACATACTTACCGTTTATCTTCCGCGGGAAAAGCGCCATGCCCTTGTTCTGGGCATACTCCCCGTTTAGCGGCATAATCCTGAAGTGATAAAAATCCTTGGTTTCAATCAGTTTTGGCATGATCGTAAATCCGTTGTAAGCAGTATAAGTTCCGTAATAGGTGACATCTCCGTTATCATCGGTAAACCTGACAAACCGTGCATCCTCGATACCGTTGCTCTCCGAATATGAAATGGGGAAGATCACCCTTTCTGAAAGCGCTGTATCAAGGGAGAATGTTATCTCGTAATGCGAGTTGGCCAGCCAGTTAATATCGCTGATTACTTTCTTCTGGATTGAGGTTAAATTAGTATTGCTCATGCAGTTGGCGATACTGGCCTGAAGTTCCCCATATATGAACTGATC
>SKWE01000204.1 GCA_007129055.1 Syntrophomonadaceae bacterium | reverse complement strand
GGGTTAGTTCGGAAGATGCTTTGAAAATAATTCTCCAGGATATAAAGCTGCCCCTGGTCGGTCATCTTCCCGAAGATGGAACCATCAGCAGTTTTGATGCTGCTGGAAAAACATTTCTTGAACTGCCGGCATGCCCGTCCCTTCGGGCCGCCAGCAGGCTTTTTGAAAGCATAATCTATTTTTAGTTTCTATTTGAATGCCGCGCTGTTGATAGCCTCTGCCAGGGTGGGATGGATATGCATCATATCCTGCAGGTCCGACAGCTTTGCCTCAAACCGGATGGCAGCAATTAGTTCGTGCAGCAGTTCTGCCGCCTCGGAACCGATCAGGTTTAAAATTATTCATGAATTATATGAAACTCCTTTTCAATATACATTTTCTCCGGTGGACCACCTTAAGTACCCAAAAGATTAGTTCATTGGCCGGTGTTGAATGAGAGATCAGGACAGAGTAAAGTAAAAGCAAGCACCTTTATCCGGTTCTCCCTCGGCCCAGATTTCGCCACCGAGTCGGGAAATGATGCGCGAGACAATACTTAAACCGATACCGGTACCCGGGTATTTTTTCGGGTCATGCAGACGCTGAAAAGCAGTGAAGAGTTTTTCGGCATGCTTCATATCGAAACCGGCGCCGTTATCACGGATATAGTAGGTTTTTTTACCTTCATTAATTATGCTTCCAAATTCTATCCGGGCCGTGTCTTTACCGTCTTTACCGCTGGTATATTTCCAGGCATTATCAAAAAGGTTTTGAAGGGCAATTTGCAGCAGGGTAGGATCGCCTTCCACAACCAGGTCGGGGGCAATATCTATTTCCACTAACCTCTGCGGTTCTTTGCTTTGAAGTTCCTTTATACAATCCCGAGCCAGCGTGCTCATTTTTACCGGTTCACGGGTTATATGCTGCTGGGAGACCCGGGAGAGTTTTAGAAAGTCATCAATCAATAGTTTCATGTGATCACAGGAACCTTTAATCCTTTGCAGGTAATCTTTGCCCAGGGAATCGAGACAGTCCTGGTAATCCTCAAGCAGGGCTTCGCTGAAGCCGCTGATCCTGTTTAATGGCCCGCGCAGGTCATGGGAGGCGGAGTAAGAAAAAGCTTCCAATTCACGGTTGGCTGCTTCTAACTGAATGGTGCGCTCTTTTACCCGCATTTCCAGCTCCCTGTTCAGGGTTTGTATCTTTTCTTCGGCGATTTTGCGCTCGGTTATATCTGTGTGTGTACCAACCATGCGAAGAGGTGTACCAGCTGCATCTCTTCCAAATACCATCCCTTTACCATTGATCCACATCCACTGACCATCTTTTTTTAGAAACCTGAACTCGACATCGTATATATCTGATTTTCCAGTAAGGTATTTTTTAATTTCCTTTTCTGCACCGGGTAAATCGTCTTTGTGCACGTGCTCTTTCCAACCTTCAAAAGTATTTGGAAATTCTCCAGGCTGATAACCTGCCATTGTGAAGTAACGATCATCAAATATGGTTTTATTTGTTACCAGGTTCCAGTCCCATATTCCTTCATTTTTAACTGTCATTGCCAGGTCAAGACGCTCTTCACTTTCCCTGAGAGCAGCTTCAATTTTCTTTTCCTCGGTAATATTGAGTGCCGTATACAATACCCCGCTTATAGCTCCCAGGTGATTGCGCACCGGGACGCTTGTAACCTGCCAGTATTTATCTTCCGTAGATTTATGGACACTTTGATTGGTATTACCTGTTTCAAACGCTTCAACCACGGGGCAATCAGGGCAGGGCTTATTTAGTTGATGGTATGCTTCGTAACAGATTTGACCCTTATAGTCGTCTTCATCAAGTTTATGCCTTTCTATTGTTTTTGAATTGGCCCAGATAATGCGCATTTCCGGGTCGATAAAGGCAATCTGTTCCGACAGGTTGTTGATAATTGTCTCTTTCTCGTTTTTTTCAGCCAGCAGGTTTGCTTCTGTCTTTTTGCGTTCAGTTATATCTTTAAAAACAATAGCAACATGTTCAGGCCTATCAAGATAGGCGGTTACTTCAAGCCACTTTTTGAACATATCAAAATAGCTTTCAAATTGAATAGGTTTTTCCGAGGCAAGCAGCTGACTGTAGATAATAAGCCAGTCAATATCAATTCTTTCTATTTCGGGGAAGCTTTCTATGACCTTTTTATCCAGCACCATTTCTTCATTAAGGCCTGTAAGTTTTGTAAATGCAGGGTTAATTTGCAGGCAAACATAATCAACCGGGTTACCCAATTTGTCGGTGGCTACTTGAAAGTAGGCAAAGCCGTCAGGCATGTTTTTCAGTAGATTGTTCTGCTGGTCTATTTTATATTCCAGGAGCATCACTTCCCATTGCTAAGCTGATAGCTATATTAGCCAATTTGAATCGCTTATGTCGCAGGAATCGTATCAATATCGTACAGTCCCCTGGATTTGCACGATGTAAGTCACCCTGGCCTCTAGATGTCGGGATATGGGAGAATATTTTCTTAAATATTCGCTATCTTATCTGTTTTTCCTGCTCTAAATATTAAATCTATATTTAACTGAGAGGGGCGGCCAGGTCTGGCCCCTTGTGCAGTAATCAGGTTTTATCTTTATTTTCCGGTTTCAGCCCGGCCAGGGCATCGGCCAGTGCGGTGTTTAGCGGCTTGCTGTCGTCTTTCTTTTGCTCTTTCAGGTATTTGGAAACATCCTTCTTGGATACTTTCTGCCCTTCCTTTTTCTTACGCGCTTCAAAGGCAGATAACTTTTCCCGGTAGCCGCAGGGGCAGGTAAATAGCTGGCTTTCGCCTGAACCCCTAAGTTCCAGTTTCTTGCGGCACTGGGGGCAGCGGGCATTTGTCAGCCTGGCAACCATATCGCGGTGCCCGCACTCCCGGTCCTGGCAGATCAGCATTTTCCCTTTCTTCCCTTTTACCTCCAGAAGGTAGTTGCCGCACTGGGGGCACCTGTTTCCGGTCAGGTTGTCATGGCGGAAAGTTTTGTCGCTGTTCTTGATTTCGTTTACCAAAACCCGGGCATAGTCTTTCATTTCGGAAACATAGCTATCCTTAGACAGCTCGCCCCTGGCTATAGCCTCAAGTTTTAGTTCCCACTGGGCAGTCAGGGCAGGAGATTTTAAATCGCCGGGGACAAGATCCAGCAGCTGCCTGCCTTTTGCAGTGGTAAAGATATCCTTACCCCTCATTTCAATCAGAAAACTGTTAAAGAGTTTTTCAATTATATCGGCCCTGGTGGCTACCGTACCCAGGCCGCTGGACCTGCCGATGCTTTTTATTAAGCTTTTATCTTTACCGGCCATGTACTTCGCCGGGTTTTCCATCGCCTTCAGCAGGCTTCCTTCATTAAACCTGGGGGGTGGCTTGGTTTCGCCGCTTGTTTGTTCAATTCTATTAATTTTTAGAACGTCGCCTTTCTTTATCTCAGGAAGTGCCTGGTCTGCCAGGCGTTCGCTATCTCCGCCTGGATCTTCCCCGTCTTCATCATCTTCGTCATCATAGCCGCCGGCATATATTTCCCGCCAGCCATCTTTTAGAATTATCTTACCGCTGGCAGTAAAGGTTTCCCCGCCAATTTCAGCTTTAACCGTGGTTTGCTCGTATTCAAAGGGCGGGTATAGAACAGCCAGGAATCTTTTCACCACAAGGTCGTATATCTTCTTTTCCCTCACACTTAATGATCCGGGGCCGGCTGTTTCTTCGGTGGGGATGATGGCATGGTGATCTGACACCCTGCTGTCGTCAACAAAGGCTTTACTGGCAGTGACCTGTTTCTGTAAGACCGGCCTGGCCAGTTCGCGGTATGGACCGACAGCACAGGCTTTCACCCGGTCTTTCAGGGTGTCTACCATATCGCTGGAAATGTAGCGGGAATCGGTGCGGGGGTAGGTGAGTACTTTGTGGTTTTCATACAGGCTTTGCATTATAGCCAGCGTTTCCTTGGCCGAAAAATCATATAGCCTGTTAGCATCGCGCTGCAGTTCTGTTAAATCATACAGCCCGGGAGCATGCTTTTTCTTGTATTTCTTGACTACCTCTACCACCCGGGCATCATTCCCGGTTAACACTGCCGCTACCCGGTCGCGCTTATCCCGGTCAAATGTCCTGTTCTGCCCGCTATCCTTACCCTGCCAGGTAAGTTTAAAACCCTTTGCTTCAGCGACGATGCCGAAATAGGGCCTTGGTTTAAAATTGTTTATCTCATCTTCCCTTGCCGCTATGATTGCCAGGGTGGGAGTTTGCACCCTGCCGCAGGAAAGCTGGGCATTGAACTTGCAGGTCAGGGCCCGGGTGGCATTAATACCCACCACCCAGTCTGCCTCGGAGCGGGCTTCGGCGGAAGCAAAAAGGTTTTCGTATTCCCTGCCCTTTTTCAGGTTGGCGAAGCCGTCCTTAATGGCCTTGTCGGTTACTGACGATATCCACAGGCGCTTTAAAGGTTTCTTGACGCCCGCTTTTTCAATAATCCACCTGGCCACCAGTTCGCCTTCACGTCCCGCATCCGTGGCGATTACAATCTCTTTTACAGCACCGCTGTGCATCAGCTTTTTAACCAGGGTATACTGTTTGCCCGTTCCCCTGATTACTTCCAGCTTGAATGGCCTGGGGAGGATTGGCAGCTCTTCCAGGCGCCAGGATTTATATTTAGCATCGTAGGTTTCAGGATCGGCAAGGGTTACCAGGTGCCCCAGGGCCCAGGTAACGATATACCTGTCATTTTCCAGGTAACCATTTCCCTTGCCCTTGCAGCCGAGGACCCTGGCCAGGTCCCTGCCTACAGATGGTTTTTCTGCCAGTACTAAAGCTTTGCTCATAGTGAAAGTTCCTTTCCATTAAAAAATAAGTCGTTCCAAGATTCCTTATCAATCCCTATTATAACATCCCCGGTTCGGATTCCCATTAAGATTGACCTTTCAGCTTATTTCTTCTATTATCATGTGCTATAATATTTAAAATCCAGATATTCAAAAGCGGGTGGTCGGATGAACAGGAGTAGCGGAAAAAAGAAGATCGTAGTTTTAGATGGCTATACCCTTAACCCCGGTGATTTGAGCTGGGATGACCTGGCTGCATTCGGAGACCTTACCGTCTATGATCGAACCGACACCCGGGATGTAATCAGCCGTATTGCCGGCGCTTCAGTTGTCATAACGAACAAGACGCCGCTAACTGAAGAAGCAATAAAAAGCAACAAGAACCTGCGCTATATTGGCCTGATAGCTACAGGGCATGATGTGGTTGATAAGCAGGCTGCATCTGCTGCCGGCGTAGTAGTTGCAAATGTCCCATCTTATTCAACCATGGCTGTGGCGCAAATGACGATTGCCCTGCTGCTGGAAATCTGTCACCGCACTGCCCACCACAGCAGCGCAGTTTTCAGCGGACAGTGGCCCCTGAGGAAAGATGATACTTTCTGGGACTACCCGATCATCGAGCTGGACCAGAAGAAGATAGGTGTTATCGGTTACGGGCGTATTGGACGGCAAACAGCTAAAATAGCACAAGCCCTGGGGATGAAAGTATTGGCTTACAGCAGAACTGCTGCCGACCCTGAAATTGTCAGCCTTGATGAGCTGTACAGCGGTGCTGACGTAATCAGCCTTCACTGCCCCCTGTCGGATGAAACTTACCAGATAATTAACCGTGACAGTATAGCTAAAATGAAGGATGGGGTAATTATCATTAATACAGCCCGGGGGAAACTGATCGATGAACAGGCCCTTGCCGAGGCTCTTAACAGCGGTAAAGTTTATGCTGCAGGCCTGGATGTTGTTTCAAAGGAACCTATTGAACCTGATAATCCCCTCCTGAAAGCAAAGAATTGTTTTATAACCCCGCATATCTCGTGGGTTCCGATAGAAGCAAGGCAGCGCCTGATGGATACGGCCGTCAACAACCTTCGAGAATTCCTTAATGGCAATCCTGTCAACCAGGTAAATATGTAATGCAGGTAAATGGCTGCATATGCTCTTGCACTAACTAGCCTATTTCTTTATAAATATTATAGGCGTAATTTAGTTGAATAAAATAGCTAAATATACTATAATATTGTTGGGAGGTGTATGTGATGATTGTAACGGCTACAAAATTTAAAAATAAAGTAGGCACTTACCTGCAGGCAGCGCAAAGCGAGGATGTAATAATTACAAAAAACGGAAAATACCTGGCCAAGGTGACGGCTATTAAAGATTATGAACATCCTCTTACAGAAAGCCTAATAGGGGTTTTTGAAAAAGCGGCTGCTTATGATACAGATCATTTAAAGCAGGAAAGGTTGAAAAAATATGAAAGTAATGATTGATACCAACCTTGTTCTTGATTTACTCCTGAATAGAGAACCTTTCATAAAAGGTGCGGTAAAGGTATTTGAATATGCAGAAAAAGGTCAGATTGAAGCTTATATTACTGCAAATGCTGTAACAGATCTGGTATACATATTGCGAAAAGCTTACAGCATGGAAGAAATCAAGGTTGAGCTGCAAAAAATTTTTGGTTTTATAAAAGTTTTGAGTGTTACTGCGGGAGATATAAATGGGGCTTTAAACCTTAATGTTAATGATTTTGAAGATGCCCTTGTAATGCAGTGCTCCAAGAACGCTGGTATGGATGCAATAGTAACCCGTAATAAGAAAGACTTTCGAAATAGTCCGGTAGAATGCTTCACTGTTGAAGAGTGGATAAGTATGCATTCAACAGCATGCCGAGCTGAATAATTGACATTATGCGGTTATGTTAATATAATAGTGATGCAGTAAAGTGATTAGGCAAAGCTTTTCAAGGGGGTTTTGCAGGTGCGTACAACCATCAATATCGATGACCAGTTAATTCGTGAAACAGAGGCGGTTTACAAGGCTGAATCACGATCAAAATCAATTGAAAAAGCTTTAAAGGATGCCTTGAAAATGAAAAAGAGAGAAAAACTTAAAGATTTGGTTGGAAAAATTGAATTTGATGAAGAAGCGATCCAAAAATTGAGGGATAGCCAGCGATGAAAAAAATAGTTGTTGATACTTCTATCTGGATTGAATATTTTAGAGGCAACGAGGCCGCGGCAGCCTTAATAAATAATAATACTGGCTATGATCTTTTTATTACCGGCCCTATTTTAACTGAACTAATCCAGGGGATAAAAACTGAAAGCGAAAAAGAACTATTTACAAATCTGATGGAAAGTTATCCCAGAATAACAATTCTTGAACATGATTGGGTTGATGCCGGTAAAACTGGCTCTAAACTAAGAAAAAATGGAGTAACAGTTCCTATGGCTGATCTTTTAATATATACGGTCTCCATAAATAATAGCTGTGCATTATTTACGCTTGACAAGCACTTTGGCCTGATCAATGAAACCATAGATTCAGATCTGGAAATAATTGATCTATAATGGGCACCAGAGCAACATTTGATGGATATTGCCGTTCACAACCTGCGAGAATTCCTAAATGGTAATTCGGTTAGCCCGGTAAATAATTAGGCCGAATTATCTTCTGACTAAAACCAGGTTGGGTCGATTAAATAAGGTGGCAGCTATTTGCCTGAAACTGCTTTTTTTGAGTAACGCTTCAGGTAGACATAACGCATCAGTAAGCATTCCAAGGGATTAATTGGTTTGCCCAGTCCGGAGAGGGCAGAGGCAATTACTGCTTTGCAGTTTTTATCCAGGATTATCCCGGCAGCCAGTGCATCACTGATACTTGGCCCTGCACACAATGCCCCGTTATTATTTAACATGACAGCGCTGCGGCCTTTTAGAGCCCGGGCGGCATAAGCAGCAGCCCGGCCGGGTCTATTTTGCGTGGAAATGTTGATTAGCGGTGCTTTTGTCCCTATGATCTGGGCGAAATCATCGAGCAGGGGGTAAACTGTATTGCCCACCCGCGACACTGCTAAAATATCAGGTGCAGTTGTATGAATAAGGGCATTTACATCCCTGTTCCTGCTGTAAATCTCCCTGTGTATTGAGATCGCCTTTTCAATGCCGGAATCAAAGTCTTGTTTACCCGGTACGCCGCCTGCCTCATTCCCTGCAAGCTCAAATACATCATCACCTTCTGCTGAAAAAGGAGTTTTTCCAGCTCTGTCCAGATAAAGCCTGAACCCACTGCTGCTTCTCTCACTGTTGTAGATGCTTTCTGTGGCAGGGTAATCAACTGCAGAGGAAAGATTCATCATTTTCCGGATGTAATAATCCCTTAAGCCGTCATGGTCCAGTTTGTCATCACTGCCAGCATCCGGGTGAAAACCGATAACTGCAGCTGCGCAAACTTTCTCCAGCTCGGCTGCGACTAAAAAAGCCTGGTCTCTATTTTCTCCCAGGCAGATCGCCCCGTGGGAAACCATCAGGAAAGCCTTGCTCTCGGAACGGGACAGCGCGGTTGCAATGTTATTTCGTAATTTTTTTGTACCGGACAGGGCGTAAGGGACAGATATTACCTGGCTGCCAATCTGCTGCTTTGCTTCGGGCCCTGCCACAGGGATATCAATTCCCAGGCAGCTGATTGCAGATGCATAGGGCTGGTGGGTATGGATAACAAAATTTATATCCGGCCGTTGCCTGTAAACCTCGGCATGAACTCCTTTTTCTGAAGATGGTTCAATGCTGCCTTCATGGCTGCAATCTTTAATATTTACGGTTACTATTTCCCCGGGAGCCAGGGTCTCATAAGTTCTGCCGCTGGGGGTAATTACAAACTGGTTTTCACCTGCCCGGCAGCTTACATTACCCCAGGTACGGGCTATCAATCCCTTTTTAACCAGCTCTTTTCCGGCTTCAACAACAATTTCTTTTATATCCTGCTGATTCATCTTTCAGGTCACCCTTCTTTAACAGCAACATTGGCAAAAACCCTGTCAAAACCGGCCAGGGCATCTTTAATCATTTCTTCCGTGTATGCAGCGCTGGTATAAAGCCGGCT
>SKWE01000213.1 GCA_007129055.1 Syntrophomonadaceae bacterium | reverse complement strand
TATTATCATCGGGAAAGAAACCCCGGTAAAAGTGAGATATACAGCTCTCTGACATCCATGCTCGAGGATCAGGGTGAATTGAAAAACATTAATTTGTCGGGCTTAAGTGAATCTGGGTTAAAAGACATTGCTGCTGAAGCAGAAATAGCTTACTACAAGACAGAACTGGCACCACAAACAGAGCAGGTCTGGTATGCCGGGGTATCCGTGGAACCCGGTGAAAAAGGGGTCTTAATTAAAACTATTGACAGCTCTTATGGCAGCACCGACTATATTTTTGATGCAAACAATAACCTCTGGCCTGCCGGAAGCGGTTACGGTGGCCCATCTTACGGTTTTGGTTTTGTGCGGGATGGAGATGGCTATAAAATAGAAAGAGGAAGAGATTACCCCGGTAGCTATATTGATATAGAACAGATTGCTGATGCTTCCAGGGGCGAAGTCTTTCGCTATATAAGCGTAAGCAGCCCATATTCTGGCAGTTATATCAGGGAAAATATGAATGTCAGCGGAACAGGTAAAGTAGAAGAAATTCTTAGCACTGTAAATATTAAACCGGGAGCATTTTTAGACTGGCCGGGCTCAGCTTCATTTTCTGACGACTGGGATTTCTGGTTTTTCCCCAACCGGGAATTAGAATCCAATACAATGGAGTCTCCAATATTAAACTCGACCGATTCCGGCAGCAGCAATCCTGCTCAAGGGTCATCTTTTGATAATACTCCTGGCAGAGTTGTTGTAGCTGACCAGGACGAAAATGCAGCTGTTTCAACCTCTACCAGCGAAAATGAGGAGCCATCCCGGGCCCTTTCCTCGTCTGAAGCCTTGGATGCAAGGTTAGATGGTCACGATCACGCAGAAACGGACGAAGAGTATGCCCTTCACTATGCAGCTGATATTTACCGGGATATAAACTACAGCGCTATATTACTGCTTAGCATAATTACAGCCCTAATACTTCTGACTGTAATATTTCTGATCAAAGCGGTTCTAAATAACCGCTAATCCTTCCCCTGATAACTGCAGTTGAAAATAGGCAGTATTCATTGTATAATATGCCGTGGAAAGAACTGAGTCTGGACGTGGAGAGATGGCTGAGTTGGTCGAAGGCGCTCGCCTGGAAAGCGAGTAGATGGGGCATAACCCTGTCTCGAGGGTTCGAATCCCTCTCTCTCCGCCATTTTTTTGGTTTGGCCGTGCTAGACGGGGAGGTAGCGGTGCCCTGAACCCGCAATCCGCTATAGCGGGGTTTAATTCCTGCCCCCGGCCGCGCATTTTTGGGGTCAGCGCCTGGTAAGTGGTGTTGAAGACCCGGTCCCGTGCGGCGCAAGCTCGTGAACCCCGTCAGGTCCGGAAGGAAGCAGCGGTAAGTGAGTTCTTGCGGGTGCCACGGGAGTGCCGGGTCAGAGCTAACTGCCCGGTTAGCGCCCGGGAATGACGGTCAAAGGCAGGTGCACGGCCTTTAATTTTATGGAAAAGCTAACCCTTTTTTTATTGCCCTATAGACTGGGAATATGCCGCTTTGAAAGTGGCGCTTCCATTCCGGACTGGCTGCAGAATGGCAGCGATTTTTTTTCAATTACCGGAACTGAAGACGAAACTTCTCTTGTTTGCCGGGAAGATTTAATACCAGTTGATTGTATTTCTGAAAAAGGGTTTTGTGCTTTAAAAGTAAAGGGCCCCCTCGCTTTTGGACTAACCGGGATCCTGTCTTCACTTCTTAATCCCCTGGCTGACGATGGGATCAGTATATTTGCAATTTCGACCTATGATACCGACTATATCCTGGTTAAAGAAGAGGTCCTTGATCAATCTATTGCCGCTTTAAAGGAAGTTGCCACTGTGATCTGTTAATACCGGAGGTGTATTGCTAACTTGCCTTACTTCAGTCTATACAGGCGTTGGCGCCCGCTAACTTTCAAAGAGATGATGGGCCAGGAGCATATTACCCGCACCTTGAGTAATGCCCTTGTTGCAGAAAGGCTTGCCCATGCATACCTTTTGTGCGGGCCCCGGGGAACAGGGAAAACAACGGCGGCAAAAATACTGGCCCGGGCAATGAACTGCGAGAAATACCCCGTTTCCGAACCTTGCGGCAAGTGTAGCTCATGTAAAAATATTGCTGCCGGGGCTTCCCTTGATGTAATTGAAATGGACGCTGCTTCAAACCGGGGTATTGATGAAATCCGCGAACTGCGGGAACGCAGCCGGTTTGCCAGCGGAGAAGGGCGTTTTAAAGTATATATTATCGATGAGGCGCATATGCTAACGCCGGAAGCCTGTAACGCTTTCCTGAAAACCTTAGAAGAGCCCCCACAGAACGTTGTTTTCATCCTGGCAACAACTGATCCCTCTCGCCTGCCTTCAACCATAGTATCACGCTGCCAGCGTTTTGATTTTCACCTGCTAACAGTGAAGTTGATCAGGCAGCGCCTGGACTTTATTTTAAAAGAGGAAGGCTGGGAGGCAGAAAAAGAAGCCCTGGACATGATTGCCCGCCTTGCCGACGGTTCATTAAGGGATGCCCTTGGAATCCTTGAACAGTGTTCAGCTTACGGCCAGGAAAAGATTACCGCAGAACAGGTCCGGGTTGTTACCGGGGCTACAAGGGTGGATGTTATTGAAAAACTATTAAAAGCAGCCCTGGAAAACGACCTCAAATCAGGATTGTCTGTTGTGGAGCAAATCATTTTCAGCGGTCGGGACTTAAACCTGTTTATGCGGGACTTCACATTTGTTTTTACCCGCCTGCTGCTGAATTCAGCACAGGATGGTGACTCTGAAGATCTGCATGGTTTTGAAGAAGTTATTGAAGAGCACCGCGGTAATATAGAACAACATTTATTGCTTGATGCAGTTGAACTGCTGCACGAAGTAAACAGTGATCTGCGCAACGCCCATTTTCCCCGCTACATACTTGAGGTTGCATTCATCAGGCTGTTAAGGGTGCTGCATGGACGTTTGAAGCCTGTTTCCATCTGGAAAACTATTCGTTCTGAAGAGGAAGTACCAGAAGTTTCAGGAAGTGAGCAATTACCGGTTGTTGATCAAACTGATAAGGATGCTGCGGGGATAGATGAGCCTGGCAGAAATGATTCAAGAGATGATGATCAGGCCAGGGAATTATCGTCGCAAGAGATACCTGTTGAAACCGGCGAGAAGCAAAATGGGAGTCCGGAGAAATGCTCAGAGCAGGTAGTTGAATCCTGGCCTGCTATCATAGATGAAATTAAAAAACGACAGAAAACAACCGCTGCCTGGTTGGAGCCAGCCTTGATTGCCGAAGTTAAAGGGAACCTTGTTCGCTTAAATTATGCTCAGGAATATGAAATTCACAAACTCCGGATTATGGAGGACCATCACCGTAAACTGGTTGAAAGTGTGCTTACCGATTTTTGCGGCCAGTCAATTAATATTAAAGCAGAAACAGGCGATACTTCAATCCGGGAGGCCGGTAGTTCAATGCCCGTAAAAGAGATGGCTGCGGGTAGTAAAACAGGGGAAGAAAAGGGGATAGAAGAAAAACCTGGGGAAAATAAGAAGAGCACTGCCAGTGCTGAAGATGCGATTGAACTTTTTGGAGGAAAAATAATTGAAGAGGATTGAAAGGAGGTTTCTCCATGGCTAACGGAGGAATGGCGAAAATGATGAAACAACTGCAAAAGGCGCAGGCGGAAATGGGCCGGATGCAGGAAGAGCTGGCCCAGAAGACTGTAGAAAGTTCCAGCGGTGGCGGAGCTGTGCGGGTTGTTGCCAATGGACAGAAAAACCTGGTATCGGTTAGTATCGATCCTGAAGTGATGAACGAAGAAAACCGGGAAATGCTTGAAGACTTGATCATTGCTGCAGTTAATGAGGCTTTTAACAGGGTAGATGAAATGGTGGCCTCTGAAATGCAAAAATTAACTGGCGGCTTGAATCTTCCACCGGGTATGTTTTAAAAGTAAAAGGAGGCTGATCATTACCTGATGGCCTATCCCGCACCGTTAAAAAAACTGGTTGATGTTTTATGCCGCTTTCCGGGGATTGGCCCGAAAAGCGCGCAAAGGCTTGCCTTTTTTCTGCTGCGTTGTCCCCGGGAAGAGGTTGTAGCCATTGCCAGGGCCATGGTTGAAGCTAAAGATCAACTTACTTTTTGTCCGGAATGTGGCAGCCTTGCTGAAAAAGATGCTTGCACTTACTGCAGTGATCTTGAACGCGACCGCTTAATGCTCTGTGTAGTACAGGAGCCGCGCGATGTGCTGGTTCTTGAAAAAACCGGTCAATACCGGGGTCTATATCATGTTTTGCACGGAGCGCTTTCCCCGCTTGATGGTGTGGGCCCGGAAGAGTTGAAGCTGGACAAGCTGGTTGACAGGGTAAGGGTAATCGGCAGCCAGGAAATTATTATTGCAACAAACCCGAATGTGGAAGGGGATGCAACCGCCGGTTACCTTGCCGGACTGCTGAAGCCTCTATCTGTAAGGGTAACCCGCATAGCCTTTGGCCTGCCTGTTGGCGGGGATATAGAATACGCTGACGAGCTTACCCTGAGCAGGGCCCTTGATGGACGCAGGGAAATTACTTAAGCTGTCCCTTCATCGCTCCGTTGACAATAGCCGGTAAGTGGGCATAATCTTCTGTCGGCAGGTAAGATGAAGCTGCTTCATCAAAAAGAATATTTGCGGAAGCAGGCATTTCTTCATCTCCCGGCCAGAGTGTGAAGCAGATCGGAACTCTGGGCAATACCTGAATTACCATACTGGTGCCGCTGGTTTCCAGGCGCTTACCTCCCAGGGCTTCTGCCGCTTTTTGAAAGTCTTCAGGCCTGTCACCGAAAGTTTTAAGGAACGGTTTTATAGCCCGGTTTTGAAAGGGTTCGTTATATATATCTCCCCCCGGCAGGTGGCGGTACGCTATCCACTGACCGGCCAACGGTTCTCCTCCCGCGGTTACCAGGTAATGCAGGATAATTATGGCCAGGTAGAGAGAGGCTTCTTCTTTCTCTTCTGTTAGTACTTTCCCATCCGGGTGTACAACAATGTAATTTTGGTTGATAAAGGGGACTATAAGGGTTTTATCCTTGTCATTATAGGTTACACCCGCTTTGACAGCTATTTCTTCTGCATTAAGTGCAGAAAAACTTTCTACTGCTTGCCTTAATGTTTCTTCCAGGTTCATAAAACTGCGTTTCTTTTCCATGTTATCAGCTCCCCGCTAAAAATGTACCTTATACACTATTGTTTACTCGATTTATAATGTATTAACATATGTTGTAATAGCGCTGTTTACTTCGTCCGGTTTTTCCAGCATCACCATGTGTCCTGCTCCATCGATAATTTCAAGTTTTGCCTTTGGCAGCGCCTGCTGCAGGTAAGTGCTATATTTTACCGGTGTCAGACGGTCTTCACTGCCGCAAATAATTAATACCGGTTTGTCGATGCGTGACAAATCATCCATTACATCAAATTTATCGCAGGCCGTTAAATCGGCATAATATATTGAAGCTGCGGTATCAGCTATTTCTTTCTTCCCATTTTTTACCAGGGCATCAGCTGTGTCAGGGCCGTATAAATAATCTGCAAAAGAGGGTGGAACAGTTCCGTCTTTTAAGGTATCCAGTAAGGCAGGCAGCACCCGCAGCCTTCCCCCGCTTCCAACAAGAATAAGTCCTGCAACTTCATCAGGGAACTCTAAGGAATAAGCAAGGGCAACCGCCCCCCCCATGGAGTGTCCTGCAACTACAAATTTTTTCAGGCCTGCTGCCCGGGCAAACCGTTTAAGCCAGTCACGGTAGCTTCCAATGTGGTTAAAAGGTAAACCTTCAGATTTGCTGTGTCCAGGCAGATCAACAGCTAAAGGATTAATTCCCTTACCCCTCAGCCCCTTGATTTGATATGCCCAGTGTTGGTGTCGCCCTCCCGAACCATGGCAAAATAAAATAGGAATTCCTGCTGCTTCCAAGTCCCCGGCATAGTATGCTTTTTGGCCTTCAATATTTATATAAGGCAATTCAAGATCACTCCCCGTAGCGCTTTTTTATTATATTCTGTTTTGATATAAATCTTTCCTGCTGCCTGATGAGATCATGAAAGCACGCAGCAGCAGGGAATTCCTGCATCAGCGCAGTTGACACTGGTTGGGGCGTTTGTTATGATCATTGCAATTAACTTCAAGAGAATGGTTGCGGGAGGCGTATCAATTGCAGACTGATAAATTTTCTTTGGAAGGGCTTACTTTTGATGATGTGCTATTAGTACCTTCTCACTCAAAAATACAGCCCCGGGATGTTGATATTTCGTCGCGACTTAGCCGCAATATTAAGCTTAACACCCCGCTGCTTTCAGCAGGTATGGATACTGTTACCGAAGCCAGGATGGCTATAGCCGTTGCCCGCGAAGGCGGTATAGGCATTATTCACCGCAATATGCCGATAGAAAAGCAGGCAGAAGAAGTTGATAAGGTTAAGCGCTCAGAACATGGTGTTATCACTAATCCCTTCCGCCTAACTCCGGAACATACCCTGAATGATGCCGCTGCCTTGATGGAGCGCTACCGGATATCAGGTGTTCCCGTTACGGTTGGTGAAAAACTGGTTGGAATAATTACTAACAGGGACCTGCGTTTTGAAGAAGACTACTCCCGCCCTATTGGCGAAGCAATGACCCATGAAAAATTGGTTACCGCTCCCCAGGGTACAACTTTGCAGCAGGCCCAGGAAATCTTGCGCCGCCACAAGATTGAAAAACTCCCCATTGTAGATGATGATTTTAACCTGAAGGGTTTAATTACTATTAAAGACATCGAAAAAACTATCCAGTATCCCCGGGCTTCTAAAGATCCTAACGGCCGGCTTTTAGCCGCAGCAGCTGTTGGTGTCGGCAGGGATGCTGTTGCCAGGGCTGAGGCGCTTGTTGAAGCCGGTGTTGATTTAATTGTAATTGACTCTGCTCATGGTCATTCACAAACAGTATTAGACACGGTAAAAGAAGTTAAAGAGTTATACCCTGATTTAGAGATCATGGGAGGAAATGTGGCAACAGCTGAAGGGGCCAGGGATTTAATTAACGCAGGAGCTGATGCGGTAAAAGTGGGTGTTGGCCCGGGCTCGATTTGTACAACCCGTGTGATAGCCGGTATCGGTGTTCCGCAGATAACAGCAGTATATGACGCAGCTCGTGCCAGCAAGGAGCATGGGGTTCCGGTTATAGCGGATGGTGGCATTAAATTTTCAGGAGATCTGACTAAAGCCATTGCTGCCGGAGCTGCAGCTGTTATGATCGGCAGCCTGCTTGCTGGTACCGAAGAAAGCCCGGGAGAATTTGAAATATTCCAGGGTCGTAGTTATAAAGTGTATCGTGGCATGGGCTCCCTTGGAGCGATGAAAGAAGGTTCCAAGGATCGTTACTTCCAGGAATATGAACAAAAACTGGTTCCGGAAGGTATTGAGGGAAGAGTGCCTTTCAGGGGAACGGTTGGCGATATGGTTTTCCAGATGGTCGGAGGGTTGCGAGCCGGAATGGGATACTGCGGCGTTAAATCTATCGAAGAACTTCAGCAGAAAACCCGTTTTATCCGCATATCCGGCGCAGGTTTAAAAGAAAGCCACCCGCACGGGGTGCAAATTACCAAGGAAGCGCCGAACTATAGTTTTTAGAGGCTACCTTGCTCTTCCGGATACCGCAGGCCGGTAGAGTCCTGCGGTATTTTTGTCTGTAAAAATTCATGTAATCACTATTCAGGGAAATGGGGTGTAGGAAGCGGGAAGTTTGCTGGTAACCCTTGAAGGAATTGATGGATGTGGCAAGTCTACCCAGGCTGAGCTGCTGCATGAGCGTTTAAAAATGCAAAGTATACCTTTCACCCCGGTCAGGGAACCAGGCGGGACTGAGCTTGGTGAAGATATCAGGAAGGTATTACTGCATAAGCAGTACTCAATTTCACTCCAGGCGGAACTATTATTATACATGGCTGCCCGCTCCGAACTCACAAAAACGGTCATTCTCCCTGCCTTAAGAAGTGGTAAAATTGTCATTTGTGACAGGTTTACCGATTCTACTTCAGCTTACCAGGGTTATGGTGGAGGAGCCGATCTTTTCCTGGTCAAGCTTCTAAACGACCAGGCCACCTTCAGGCTCAGGCCTCACCTGACCCTGCTCCTTGACCTATCAGTGGAAGAAGCAGTTTGCAGGCGGATCAATAAAGCTGACCGTATGGAAAGCAAAGATTACCATTACCATCAAAGGGTAAGGCATGGCTACCTGGAAATTGCCAGGCAGGATCCTCAAAGGGTAAAAATTATTGATGCAACTATGCCTGCTGACCTACAGGCTGCTGAAATCTGGAATTATGTAAAAAATTTAATTGTGGGAGATAAAGGCAGGGGCTGAAGTTGAATTTTAACAAGTTAATAGGGCAATCCGAGCTGCGTTCTTTACTTCATAGTACTTTGCTCGATGGCAAACTTAGTCATGCGACCTTATTGACCGGTCCTTCCGGTAGTGGGAAAAAAAGCTGGGCCAGGATACTGGCGCAAAGTATTTTATGTGCAGATGAATCCACTGTAGAGCCCTGTGAAACTTGCAATTCCTGCCGCAACTACAAAAGCGGCAACCATCCCGGTCTTTTTTTTATCGAACCGGATGGACGGCGGATTAAAATTGAGCAGCTGAGGACGATCAGGGAAAAGTTTTATTTAAGCGGTGGCAAAAAGGTTTGCTTGATGGATGACGCAGAAAAGATGACAGCAGAAACTGCATCTTCACTGCTAAAAATTTTGGAAGAACCGCCAGCAGATTTGTACTTTATACTAATTGCAGAAGAACCGCGGTTCTTGTTGGACACGATAGTTTCCAGGTGCCAGCGCTATACCCTGTATCCCCTGCGCTGCGAAGAAGTAAAAGAGTTGTTGATCAAAGAAAAAGAGATATCCGAAGAAAAAGCGGATCTTTTGGCCAGGATTAGCGGTGGCCTTCCCGGGCGCGCATTTCAACTGGCTGATGACGAAGCCTTTGAAGAACGCTTCAGAGAGGCTAAAACACTGGCTTTCAATATTGCTTCCGGTTGTGATTCAGTCCGCCAGCTGCTTTCCTGGGCCTTGTTCTTATCAGAGAAAGATGACATTATCCCTTTCCTTGAGCTGGTTTGTATGATATACAGAGATGGGTTGGTTCAAAATCTTTGCCGGAGCGGGGAGTCTATTATTACACCTGAAGAACAATCTTCATGGATTGAAAGCGTAAAACCGG
>SKWE01000090.1 GCA_007129055.1 Syntrophomonadaceae bacterium | reverse complement strand
CCTTACAGGCCCAGCAGCAGGGTGATTGGGCAGGCTACGGCGAGAAGATCCAGGAACTTGAAAGAATTTTAAGTGACCTGGAAAGACTCGCAAGGTAAAGAGTTGCCTTGCCTGCTGAAGTATCGAGTTTTTTGGTATTAGTTTCTTAAGTTGGCTGTGTAAGGTAGAGTTAACTAAAAGCCTTACCGGCAGGGATAATTACCATTGTGGAGTCACAGTGACAATAGCAGGTGAAGCAAAGGTTGGAGCAGGCCGGCCTGCACGGACGCAGGCCGCCGAGAGCCAAGTTACGGATGACGCGTCTCGAGGGCAGCCTAAGCGGAGGCCTGAAGCTGAACCGTTGCTATTTCCTGTGACGTAACCGGTAATAATCCCTGCTGGTAAGGTTTCTACTTAGTGACAAGAACCATGAATATGAATGTTGCTTTAGCAAGGATTTTTATAACAGGAGGGTTTGCTCTTGCCGACAGAAGAATATATTGTTTATACCGATGGAGCATGTTCGGGAAATCCCGGCCCGGGAGGCTGGGGTGCGGTGATCAGGCACGGTGATCTGGAGGAAGAAATTTCCGGCGGTGAGCAGCTGACCACCAACCAGCGCATGGAACTCAGGGCTGCCGTGGAAGCATTGAAAATAATTCCCGCGGGAGATAGGGTGAAGCTTCACAGTGACAGCGCTTACCTGGTTAACTGCTTTAACCAGGGCTGGATAGAAAAATGGCAAAAAAACGGCTGGATTACCAGTAAAGGTGAACCGGTTCAAAATCGCGAATTGTGGCTGCAGCTGCTTGAGCTCTCTGATAAACTCGAAATTGAGTGGGTAAAAGTTAAGGGACACAGTTCCGACCAGCTTAATCAAAGATGTGATCAACTGGCGCGCCATGCCATACCCTGTGATGATGGTGAAGGAAAAAATGATAAATTACAGCAGGAGCAAATGCTTGCTACTGCTAAAGTTGGTGAAGTTGAAATCAAAGAATCTCGCCGGATGGGGGTTTTAACCGGTGGCGGAGATTGTCCCGGCCTGAACGCTGTCATCAGGGCAGTTGTTAAAGGCGCAGGCTATCAATATAACTACCAGGTAGTCGGTTTTAATAACGGTTTTAAAGGCCTGGTTGAAAACGATGGTTGCGTAATTGACGATTATGCAGTTTCCGGCATATTGAACCGCGGCGGGACTATCCTGGGCACATCAAACAGGGATAATCCCTTTGATTACCGGCCGGAAGGTTCAGATTATAACAATACGGGAGAAGACCGTTCTGCAGATGCCATAAAAAATTTAAAAAACCGGGGGATTGAATGCCTGGTAGTAATAGGTGGTGACGGCAGTCTACTTCTTGCCCATCGATTCAGCGAACTTGGAGTGCCGATAATTGGTATCCCTAAAACAATTGACAATGATCTACCCGCCACTGATGTAACTTTCGGTTTCGATTCTGCTGTAACAACCGCAACCGAAGCAATTGATAAAATTCACACCACGGCAGAATCACATCACAGGGTAATGGTTGTTGAAGTTATGGGTCGCTATGCGGGCTGGATTGCCCTGCAGGCCGGTATGGCTGGTGGAGGAGATATAATCCTGATTCCCGAACTTCCTTTCCAGTATTCCTGTATCGTGGATAAAATAATGGATCGCCGCAGCAGGGGTAAAAAATTCAGCATCATAGTAGTTGCCGAGGGTGCGCATCCTAGAGGTGAAGAACCTCTGTACAAACAAAAGGGAAGTGTTAAACGGTTAGGTGGAATAGGAGAACAGGTCTCAAGGGAAATAGAGAGGCTAACAGGTATGGAAAGCAGGGCGACTGTTCTTGGTCACCTCCAAAGGGGTGGCAGTCCAACTTCTTATGATCGTGTTCTTGCAACACGCTTTGGAGTTAAAGCTGCAGAGCTGTTCCATGAAAAAAAATATAACAGGATGGTTTGCATCAGGGGCAATAAAATTGAATCTGCCACACTGGCTGAGGCAGTGATAGGAACTCGAAGGGTAGATCCTGAAAGCGAACAGGTAAAAGCAGCCATGGCTGTTGGGACTTCATTTGGCTGTCCTCTGAATTAGATTACCGGTGGAACGATTAATATAACATAGATAATTAGTGCGGAGAAAAGTAGTATAAAAAGCCCTGCAAAAAGATCTACCCTGCCCATGTGCAGGGTTTTCATTTTTGTTCTGCCTTTGCCCCCGGTGTAACTTCTTGCTTCCATTGCTACGATCAGCTCTTCAGCTCTTTTAAAGGCATTAATAAAAAGAGGAAGGAATACGGGAAACAGGCTTTTTGTCTTTTGAATAAAATTTCCCCTGTCAAAAGCTACTCCCCTGGCCATCTGGGCTTTAATAATTTTATCCAACTCCTCGGCCAGGATTAGAACGAAACGCAGGGCAATAATCATGGTCATCACCAGTTCCTGTGAGGGCAGGCCAATCTTTTTTAAAGGATTTAACAAACTCTCCAGCCCGTCAGTTAAGCTGACTATTGATGTTGTAAGAGTAAGGATTGTGGTTACAGTAAAAAGGAAAAGCACTCGCATACTGATCAGGTTACCCATGTGCAGGCCAGCGTCTGTAGCACTAAAAATCCACCATGAAACGATTACCTCTGCGTCAGGAGTGGAATACAGGAAAAGTTGGAAAAGCCACATAAGCACTAAAATCGGCAGCATGGGTTTTAAACCGGAAAATGCATAACCGGGTGGTATGGTTGCTATAACCAGTATGGCAATGATTAAAAATAGGAATATAGCGTAAGCCAGGTAAGATTTGATGAAAAGCAGCAGGGTTATCAGTATGGCAGCAGCTATAATTTTTGTTCTCGGATCCAGATTGTGAATATATGTTTCACCAGGCAGGTATACCCCAAGAGTGATGTTTTTTGTCAACTCCATCAGTCTTTCACCTGCCCCTGCTGAAGATTGGCTGCAATGGCGTCTACAGCTTCTTCAATACTTAGAACTGCTCCGGGAAGGTCAAAGCCTGCTTCAGCCAGCCTGGTTGTAATACTCATAACTTCTGGAAGCTCCAGGCCGATTTCAATCAGCTTGCGGGCATGTAAAAAGACATCACGGGTTTGATCATCGAATAAAACCTGACCCTGGTCCAGGACTATAATTCTATCGGCAAGCATAGCTACTTCATCCATACTGTTCGAGATATAAATAGTGGTTATTTCTTTTTCAGTATGCAGTTTTTGAATTACCTTAATTATTTCTTCCCGTCCGCCAGGGTCAAGCCCGGCAGTAACATCGTCTAAAATCATGATCTGCGGTTTGCAGGCAAGGACACCCGCTATGGCCGCCCGTCTTTTCTGCCCCCCGCTTAGAGCAAATATGTCACGTTTATAAAATGTATCATAATCTAAACCGACCTGATCCATCGCCTCGGCAACCCGGTCTTCTATCTCTTCAGTCGGCAGGTTCTGGTTTCGAGGGCCGAATGCAATATCTTCACCTACAGTGGGGGCAAAAAGCTGGTAGTCTGGATTTTGGAAAACATAGCCCACATTGTGTCTTAGTTTAACCAGGTCAGCCTTTTTGTCAGCAGTGTTCATAGCGTTTACTACAACACTACCCTTACCAGGTATCAAGAGGGCGTTGAAATGCTGAGCCAGGGTTGTTTTTCCGGCCTGTGTAGGGCCGATTATTCCGACAAATTCACCATCTCTGATAAACAGGCTTATATCTTTCAGGACCTGTTTTTCAAATGGCGTGCCCTTTTTATAGCTGTATGATAATTTGTTTATTTCAATTGGCATAAGCTTGTTATAAGTTCCTCGGCATGGATAGTTTTTCTTGGAATAGAAATGCCTTTTTTCCGCAACCCGTCAGCCAACTTGGCAGATACGGGGAAATCAAGCCCAAGGCTTAATATTTTCTCTTCGTCGTCAAAAACTTCTTTAGGTGTTCCTTCCATTTTTATCTCACCCATATCCATCACTAACATGCGATCACAGCGTGTTACTTCTTCCATGAAATGAGTTAATAGCACTATAGTAATTCCCTCATCACGATTGAGTTTCAAGGCATTGCTGATCACTTCACGCCTGCTGCGGGGGTCAAGGTGTGCTGTAGGCTCATCCAAAACAATACAGCGCGGCTTCATGGCCAAAACTCCGGCAATTGCCACAAGTTGTTTTTGCCCTTCGGAAAGCTGGTTCAGCGATTCATACTGTAAATTTTTAAGGTTAAGGGTTTTTAAGGTCCAGTTTACCCTTTCTCTAATTTCTTCCGCAGGAAGTCCCAGGTTTTCCGGACCAAAAGCGATATCTTCTTCTACAATACTGCTCACCAGCTGGTTGTCCGGATTTTGAAACACCATTCCAACTTGTCTGCGAATAGAAGCCACATTTGTTTTATCTGAAACAGAAAGCCCGTCAATATCTACTGAGCCGCTAACAGGGGTTAGCAGGCAGTTGAAGTGGCGGGCAAGTGTAGATTTTCCTGAACCGTTACGGCCGGTAATTGCCAGTATTTCACCTTCGAATACTTTCATGTTAACCTTTTTCAGGGCGGCAACTTCGTTTCCGCTCCCGGCCCGGTAACTATATGACAAATCAACAACTTCGATTAGCGGGTTCAAAATAAACAGCTCCCCGGAATGGGATAATTATTCTTCGGTAGTCCGGATTCTCTGAATGCCCTTTACCAGTATTACCGTTAGGATTGCCGCGATAACCAGCTCTGGTAAACCATGTAATAGGCCAATTGAAACTGAAACTTCGGAAGGTAGGTAACCTCTCCATGTAGCCATTCCCAGGACAAGAACTGTATTAGTTGCAGAACCAAAAGCGCCGGCAAGAACGCAGGCCAGAATGGTGTTTATTTTTTTAGTGGAATAATAAACCAGGTACGCTACTATACCAATGAAGAGCCTGGGAAAAATAGATACCAGGGGGTCGGCAAAGAAGGGAGCGCCTGGCTGCAAAAAACTAAACAGGCCGAATATCACTCCGGTTATTAATCCCACCACCGGTCCTTCCAATACCCCTCCAAGGATAACCGGTATGTGCATTATTGTTGCATGGCCGGCAGGAGTGGGAACGGGGATAAATCCAAGACGTGTTATACCGAGTAGAATAGAGATTGCTCCTAAAATACCTGAAATTACTATTTTGCGGACTGACAAGTTCATTTTAAATCTTCCCCCTGTTTTAATTACTGTAATTAACCACGGTTACATTCTACAAGCATACCTCTTTATCCTTCACACTTTATTTATTTAGAAAAAGCAGTTAAATTAAGAAGGAAAAAACAATTTAACTGGAGAAATAGCTAAGTCAACTAGAGGATATATACGTAAAGGGGCAGAGAGAGAAAATGTGTTTTAAAAAGAGGTTATTAATAATAGCAGCGCTTGCCAGCTTATTTTTTATTTCCGCCTGTGACGAACCGGAACAACCACCTGCCAGTAGTGCCGTTGGCGGCAGCCTGCTTGTACTGGGGCGAGAAATTACTGAAGAGCATGAAGTATTGAATCAGGATGTTCGTTTCGGGGCAGGAGAAGAATTCTATTTTTACTTCCATAATAATATGCCCTTTGATACTGAAGAGGTTGAAGTAAGGTTGATCAACAATAGTAATGATGAAATTCTTGCTGAAAACAGCTATGAAGTGCACCCTGATGCAAAAACCGTCACAGATAAAATCTGGTTTGGCAGCCCTGGCAGGTTCTCAATTCTTGTGCAGGTTGGCGACCAGGTTAGGGCTGTTCGCGAGGTGATTATAGAGTAGTATGGACTATATTTATTATAGCTTTGCTATCAGGTTTATAAAAACTGGAAGGCATAACGGGTTACAATACCCGTTATTTTTTTGTGTAAGGCAGGAATAATAGAACACCCGTCGAATAAGCAGGAAGATATTGTAGCCGGTAATCTGCCGGCAAATTATTTTTGGAGGCTTAACCGGTTATGTCATTTAAGGTACGTTTAACACTTGTGGCCCTGATAGTCTTGATCATGTTTATATTACATAATAGTTTCTGGCTTTGGGGTTTAGATGATCGCGTACCCCTGCTTTTTGGGTTTATGCCATTTGCTTTTTCTTTTTACGTTGGTTATACTTTCTTAGCTTTGATTGCCATGCGCATAATAATTAAGCTTGCCTGGCCCGATCCTCCTGCTGAGGTTCTTGAACCATGCAGAGGGGAGGAGCCGTTAGGGAAATGACAAATACTGTAGGTATCGGAGTTATACTGTTATATTTTACTGTCCTGGTTGGGATTGGAATTTACGGCGCAAAGGTCAGCCTTAAAACCAGGGAAGACTATTTCCTGGCTGGCCGTGGTCTGGGCAGCATTGCCGTATTTATGGCCCTTTTTGCCAGTAACATAACCGCATTTACGATAATCGGCCATGCCGGCTTTGCTTATGGGACTGGCTATGGGGCATACGGCTATGTAATTGGGTGGAGTATTTTTATTACCCCCTTTACTTATTACCTGGTTGGATACCGTTCCTGGTTGCTAGGCAAGCGTTATGGCTATGCAACCCAGCCCCAGGTTTTTGGTGGAATATTTAACAGCAAACTGGTTGCCCTGCTCTTCCTGGTTCTATTGCTTTACTATACTTTGCCATACCTGGTTGTATCGATTATCGGCGGCAGCCTTGCCTTTACAACTATTACAGATGGTGTCGTTCCTTACTGGCTCTCTTCTTTAGTGATAATTGCCATATCGCTTGTTTATACCATTCCCGCAGGGCTCAGGGGAACGGTCTGGACTGATATATTCCAGGGGGCTATTTTCCTATCTGTGGCCTGTCTACTGTTAATGGCTGTGGCCAGGGCGCTTGGTGGTTTTTCCGCAATAACCGAGCAAATAGTGATTGAAAATCCTGCAATGCTTCAGAGAGGTCTTTCACCTGGCATTGCGCCAATTAACTGGTTTAGCTTTGCTTTTATTAATTCAATTGCTGTAATTGTATTTCCCCAGATGTTTACCCGCATCCTGGCTGCCCGCAGCAGCAGCAATTTAAAGCGGGTAAGCCTTTATTACCCGCTGGCACTGGCTGCTATTTTTGGGGTGTCCACACTTCTTGGTGTCTGGGGTTCGGTTGCTATTCCCGGCCTGGTAGGGAAAGATGCTGACAATATAGTCCCCATGTTAATTCACCAGTACCTTTCACCAACCTGGATGATTTTAGGCCTGGTTGTAATACTGGCAATCGTCAAATCCTCTATAGATTCACAGTTGCTCTCAGTTACGCATCTGGTTACCGATGATCTGCTGCCCCGTTTTAAGCGTTTTAATTCAGAATCAGCAGTTTTCTGGGGCAGAATTCTCCTGGTTGTTTTTGCGGCAATTGCCTATTACATAGCGCTTGTTCGTCCGGCCGCCATACTAAGCATAGCAGCCTTTGCTTTTTCAGGTTTTTCAGTAATGCTGCCGGTAATGATTGGCGCGCTATACTGGCCGAGGGCTAATAAATACGGTGCCTGCGCAGCGCTTATATTCCCTGCACTGATGCTGCACATCTGGTATCTTGAGATTCTTCCCAAATGGACCACTTTTGGCTTTATGCCTGTTTTCCCGGCCTTTGTCCTGGCCATAGTGACCCTGGTAGTTGTGTCATACCTTACACCTGCCCCGCCCCCGGAGCAGAAAGAGAAAACCTTTGGTATCTTTGACAGGGTTTTTACAGGAGGCGGTAATTAGGTTTATCTGTAATATCAGTCTGGTATAAATCGCAGCAATAAATGGAGCAGAGAACTTGATAAAAGAACTTGTAAAACGGTCCCTGGTTATTATAACCCTGGCTTATATATCGGGGATCATAATTGGTCGTACCCTAATTACAGATCTGAGAATTATGTTCTGGATTGCAGCGATAATCCTGTTGCTGTTTGCAGCTGGTAAGAGTTACAGGAGTATTCCTTTATTCAAAATCACCTTGATATTTATTACGGCAGCCGCAGGTGCGGCTGCCTATTATTATGCAGTTCAGGTTCCGGATAATAATCTCCTTGCATATGCCGGTAATCCTGTATACCTGGAAGGAACAATAATCGAGGAGCCTTTATTCCATGAAGATCACGCGGTTTACCACATGCGCCTGGAGAAATTGGAATCAGGTGGCGAAGAGCTAATTATTAGAGGTACACTGCTGGTTAAAATATATGGGGAAGATAATGAGATCTACTGGTTTGGTGAACGTATTGGAATGCGGGGCACAATCGTACCTCCTCGCAGTCAACGCAACCCTGGAGGGTTTGACTATAGATTCTACCTGCGCAGCCAGGGCATTGATGCGTTAATATATCCTTCGCCCTCCTCTGTCCATTTACTTGGTGGCGGGCAAACGGGGTATTTCAGGGAATCGGCGATGAAGCTGCGCTCCACGATGACAGATCAAATTTTGAACAACCTTCCTTCACCATCTGCAGAGTTGCTAACAGCAATTTTATTTGGCCAGCGACAGCAGCTGCCTGCTGAAGTGGAGGAGAATTTCAGAAGGGCCGGAGCTGGACACCTGATGGCTGTTTCCGGCCTGCATGTTGGCCTTGTAGCTGCATTAATCCTTGGCTTTTGCAGGCTATTTAACCTGAAGGGCATTTTTCCGGCAGTCGTTGCTATAGTATGTGTTTTTATTTATGCATACCTGACAGGAATGCGTCCCTCATCACTGAGGGCAGCCATAATGGTATCTATTGCCCTTGTCGCTCTGCTGCTGGAACGTGAACAGGATCTGCCCAATGCAATTTCGCTTGCAGCCATGGTTACACTATTTATGAATCCACTGCTGCTATTTTCAATCGGATTTCAACTATCTTATGCCGCAACCCTGGCAATTGTATATATTCGCAAACCGCTTGAAAAAGCTTTATTAGCTATGCACTTTCCGGAAATTATAATATCCCCGCTGGCGGTAACTGCAGCTGCTCAGCTAGGAGTTGTCCCTATTTCTGTTTACTATTTTCATCATCTACCGGTTGCAGGGCTGATATTTAACCTGCTTTTACTGCCGGTAATTGCCCTGGTTGTCGGCATTGGTCTTTCTGGCGCTCTTCTAAGCATTGTTTTTGCTCTTCCAGGCTCAATATTGCTATGGGCTGCAAGGCCTTTACTGGAGTTCATGCTACTGATAACCGGCATAAGCAGTTTGCCCTGGTTCTATATGCCCGTTACTCCACCGAAAGCGCTATACATTTTTACCTTTTATATCTTCATTATTTTTCTACTGGCCCTTTACTACCGTTGGGAAAGCGCCAGAGATAAAATAAACATTTGCCATTTAATAAAAAATATTATTGGCCCCCCAGGTGGAAGAAAACTTTCAAACTATAGGCTGCTGATTATGATAACGCTCTGCCTGATTATAATCATAGCTTTTTATAGCGTTGTCCCGGTTAATGAAGAGCTCTTGATAGTCACTTTTTTAGATGTTGGCCAGGGTGCGGCAGCAGTTATTGAAACCCCCTGCAACCTGGTGATAATGGTAGATGCCGGGGGCAGGCCTGCTTTCAGGGGAGATCCGGGTCTAGTGGGTGAAAGGATAATTTTACCTTTCTTGCGCTATAAAGGGATTACGAGAATTGATATGGCCTTTATAACCCACCCTCATGAAGATCACTTTGGCGGATTCATACCTTTTGTTGACCAAATACCCGTTGAAAAGGT
>SKWE01000244.1 GCA_007129055.1 Syntrophomonadaceae bacterium | reverse complement strand
CTGCCTGTTCGGCAACGACAGGTGATTACTCGGGAAATCCTGCTGGACCTAAGCCGCAAAGTTTACCTGGTTTGCTACCACTTATGTTTCTTTGTACAAAGGTGATAAAGATTGGGTAATATCAAAAAAAGACGACGTAAAGCACGCTGGGTAATTATAATTACATTTTGGTCTTTTATCCTGGCGATTATATTTGGTTTTATCGCTCAATATTTTTTAAACGAAATAGAATCTTTGTTTGTTTCGTTTGTTATTCTTTTTCTTGTAGTTTTTCTCGGTATCATCTTCGATTTAGTTGGAACTGCAGCCGCTGCCGCAAAGATTGGTCCGATGAATTCAAAGGCAGCATGCAAGGTGCCCGGCGCTAAAAAAGGAGTTTTCCTTGTTAAAAATGCCGAGCAGGTTGCAAACTTTTGCAACGACGTAGCAGGAGATATTAGTGGTGTTGTCAGTGGAACGCTGGCAGCTTTAATAGTTTTCAGGCTGGTAACTACCATCCCGCATGACCAGGCAGAATTTTATATTGGTATTTTACTCACCGCACTGGTTGCCGCTGTAACTGTTGGAGGCAAGGCCTGGGGGAAAATAGTTGCCATTAGTAATTCCACGGAAGTAATTCTGATGGTTGGGTTACTATTGACTAAACTGGAACGCCCTTTTAAATGGGCCAAAAAAAGCGAAAATAGCACGGGGTGATAAAGTTGGGAGACTTGATCAGCAGGTTAGATCTTCCCGGTGATTTGAAAAATTTAAAACCTGAACAGCTAAAAGAGGTCGCTTCAGAAGTTCGTGAATATATGATTCGCACGGTTGCCGACAATGGCGGCCACCTTGCAGCTAGTTTAGGTGTAGTTGAGCTTGCAGTAGCCCTGCACAGCCAGTTTAACAGCCCCCGTGATAAGATTATCTGGGATGTGGGCCACCAGAGCTATCCTCATAAATTATTAACCGGAAGATGGGATCAATTCCCCACCCTGAGGCGTAAAGATGGTTTATGCGGGTTTCCCAAGCCGTCTGAAAGCGCGCATGACCCTTTTCTTACCGGTCACAGCAGTACATCAATTTCAGCTGCTCTTGGCCTGGCCAGGGCACGTGATTATGCAAATGATGATTATAAGGTTGCCGCTGTGATAGGTGACGGGGCGCTGACGGGCGGCATGGCTTACGAAGCTTTGAACCATGCCGGGCACATCAAGGCCGATCTTCTTGTAATCCTTAATGATAATAAAATGTCGATCAGTTCAAATGTTGGCGGAATGTCTTCATATTTAGGCCGGATCCGTTCCGATCCGAAGTATTCAAGACTGAAAAAAGATTTTGAGCAATTTGTCAGCCGTGTTCCGCTGGTTGGTGAAAAAATGGTCAGCTCTGCTGAAAAGATCAAGGGCAGTTTAAAATACCTGATCATGCCGGGAATGTTATTTGAAGAACTGGGCTTTACTTATTTTGGCCCGGTGGACGGACACAACATTTCAGCCCTGAAGAATGTCTTAAAACAGGCTGGCAAGATGAGCGGTCCCGTGCTGGTGCACGTGGTGACAGAGAAAGGCAAAGGCTACCATTATGCAGAGAAATCGCCGGAAACGTTTCACGGTATCGGGCCTTTTGACCTGAACAATGGTCTGCCGCTGAAAAAGAAAAAAAGTTTAACCTATACTGATATTTTTGGACAGACGCTGGTAGAGCTTGGACGGGAAAACCCTGAACTTGTGGCTATAACGGCAGCCATGAAAGCAGGAACCGGTTTAAACAGGTTCTCTGCAGAATTCCCGGACCGTTTTTATGATGTTGGCATTGCCGAACAGCACGGCGTTACCTTAGCCGCTGCCCTTGCAGCGGGAGGAATGCGTCCGGTGTTGGCGGTGTACAGCACTTTTCTTCAGCGGGCCTACGACCAGATTCTTCACGATGTGTGTATTCAAAACTTACCGGTTATTTTTGCTGTTGACCGGGCCGGTATAGTGGGCGAGGATGGCGAGACACACCAGGGTTTGTTTGATTTAAGTTACCTGCGCAGCATACCAAACATGACCATTATGGCGCCTTCAGATGAAAACGAATTGAAACAGATGCTGCATGCTGCTGTTAATTATACAGGCGGCCCCGTGGCAATCAGGTATCCCAGGGACAAAGTACTGGGGCTTGAACCGGAGGAAGATAAAAAGATTCCCTGGGGCAAATCCAGGCTGATCAAGCAGGGTGAAGATGTGTTGATCATAGCTGCAGGGTCTGTTGTCCGGCCGGCAGTTGCGGCTGCAGAAAAACTTTTCTGGCAGGGTATTAAGCCGGCAGTAATCGATGCCCGGTTTGTAAAACCGCTTGATGAAGAGCTTATTATTTCCTGGGCCAGGAAGTGTAAACGCATTATAACTATAGAAGAAAATGTTCTGGCTGGCGGTTTTGGCAGCGGGATTATGGAAATGTTTGAAAAAAGGGGACTCTGCCTGCCCTTAAAGCGCCTTGGGATCGAAGATTGTTTTGTAGGACATGGAACAAGGCCCCAGGTGT
>SKWE01000001.1 GCA_007129055.1 Syntrophomonadaceae bacterium | reverse complement strand
TAGCCGGTGATATGCATACTTCCCCGCCAGCTTTTTCAATTGTTTTTATAACCGCCTGGTTGCAGCGATCGTCCAGGCGTACGTAAAATTCCCCTGCCAGTAAAATCCGTGGCTTTAATTTTTGATCGGTATCCATTATATTTTTAAAATCTTTTGCGGCATCTTTCACGATTTTTTCCAGAGGGGTTCGATAAGCGCTGTTCCACAGGGCTAAGCTATTTAACCTATATCGTTCCAGGTGCTGCACCAATTTATCCCGGTGATGGATAAAGACACTATCGGCACTGCCAGCTACGTTTTCATAAGGCCTAACCCTGTGAAGCATTTTATAGAAGATGTCCATAACGAGCAGCGCGTTAAAAAAGAGTATTAAAAAGCCGGTTCCAAAACGTTTGCGAATATCGGTGAACCTGACAGCGCAAACTTTTTTTGTGCCATAACCTGCACGCTCGACAACCAGGGATTGAAGCGGCGCATAAAGGCCATAGCGGCAGGGACCGCAAGCCCAACCCTGGAAATATACTTCTCCGTTTTTACTGTCATTATTTTTTGTATCTAGATAACTTAAAATATCCTGCAGGTTTTGAATAAAGGGCAGGCATTCTTCACCGTTGGCATATCTCTGTGCTGCAGAAAGATCACCATTATTACCTCTTGGCAGAACTTCTGCTTCAACGCCCCTGTTCTTGAAAAGGGAAGCAAAGACCAGGGCATGTTCCGTTGGATAGGGAATTAATATTTTTTTCCAGTCTCGATCAGCTGCAGTGCAATTTGCTGCCCTGTAAACCTCTTTTTTTGCCGCGGGCTTTTCAGAAAGACAGGTGTTTTTAAATGCCTCCAGGCGGGTAATCATGCCCGCAGCTGCAGTATGTTCATCAAGCGTTAACCTGAGGTAACTTGTTAAGCCGTATAGATAGTGGCGCAACATGGCGTTAGGGCCGCATTTAAAGGGATCAAGCAAAATAGCATTAATATGCGGCAGCCCGGTTATGTCACTTTTATCGTTTAAAAAATTAACCAGGAGAACAACGGAAAGCATCTTTTGCAGCTGCGCCGGATAAAGATTTTCAAGTCTCTGAACCTGATCATGTAAATACTCAATAAGTTCTTCCCGGTGGGGATCAAGGATTGATGATTTTATATCACCATGGTACCAGGCGGTTAGGTACAGCAAAAGATATTCATGTGGAATTGCAGTAATTCCGCTCTGTCTGGCATAATCCATAGAATTTTTTGATACGAAATTATCGTAAAGGGTGTAAGCCCTGCTTAAGAAGACTGCCGGTACCTGGTTGGGGTTTTTTCGCAAATCCAGCATTAGTTTCTCGGACGCTTCAACCATTCTATCCTTAAACTTTTTCTGATTCATATATGCCGCATCAATAGCCTTATTTAATAGCTGTTCACTGAACTGAGAGCCCATAATCTTTTCTGCCAGAGGCCGCAGCTGTTCTTTTATTGTGGCAGCACCAGAGCGGTAGTTTAGCTGCGCATATAAAATCTTTTCAGGATCAATTCCCAGGGAATTAACCACAGTACCTTTAAGAGTCTGCAGCAGTGGACAGGTAAATGATTTGGGCCATTCAGTTGCCCAGGGAAGAGCTTCCATGCTAACTACTTCTGGTATGAATATATAATCAGGATTGCGATCAGATAATTCCCTGTAATGACCAACTATTACTTTCATGGGGTAACACATTTCGGAATCTAATACCTCTTTGCCGTCTGAAAGCGTTTTCGGGGTTGTTGGGTCAGAAAGCACAGCATCACAACCCAGCGCTGCCCAAAAAGCTGACCAGAAAGGATAATAGTCATAATACAAGCCAGTGCGGGCGATTCCAATTTTCAACCTGTTACTCTTCCTGTATTCTGTTACCTCTTCCATTATTTCAAATCTCTGTGAAGCATAGTCTTTGATCCCTTCGCTTTTTTTGCTTCTATCTACACTTGAATATTTTCCGCAGCGATCACCGTAAATAAATTTTTCTCCCTCTGGGAAGCTTATTATATTAAGCATACAGTTATGTTCATCTTTACACTCAGCTTTGCAGGCTTTCTTCTCGTTGCTAAATTCTTTCAGCTGACTTAAATTGCGAAATTTGTATTCATCTTCAAAACCATGCTGGTGAAATTTCCTTGCCATGAGGGCGCTCCCCAACGCCCCAGTCAATTCAGGTTCTGCAGGGATATGTATTTCACTGCCGGCCACGGCAGCTAACGCTGACGCCAGTGCATGGTTCTTTGCTGTTGCTCCCGCAAAGACCAGTTTTCCGTTCAAATCCCTTTTATCTACAGTTTTGCTGATATAATTTTGCGCTGAAGAGTAAGCTAAGCTGGCCAACTGCTCATTTAAAGGCAGTCCCCTAGCCGAAGCAGAAGCTAAAATGGACTGGGATATTAAGGTGCAAATGTCACCAAGGTCAACTGCGTATGTAGCAGCAAATGATTTTTCGGAAAACTCTTTTTTAACGCTAACATTTAGTAAACCGGCAAGATTTTCAAGAAAAGTACC
>SKWE01000200.1 GCA_007129055.1 Syntrophomonadaceae bacterium | reverse complement strand
GGTCAATAATCGCGGAGTTGTAGCTGTTACATCTGAAGATCGCGAAATACGCGAAGATGATGTAGAGAGGGTAATGCAGGCAGCAAGAGTTGTCGCTCTGCCCATGGATAGGGAAATAGTAGATATAATACCCCGCGAGTATATTGTTGATGGTTTTGAAGGGATTCGCGATCCGGTAGGAATGCTGGGTGTCAGGTTAGAGGTAGACGCCCTGGTGGTATCCAGCCTGATCACTTCCCTGCATAACATGCTGCGCTGTATCAACCGCGCAGGCATCAGCATAAATGGTCTCGTTCTGCAGGCAATGGCCAATTCAGAAGTTTGTCTGTCTCCCGATGAAAGAGACCTGGGAGTGTTCCTGGTTGATATCGGAAGTGGAACAACCGAGATAGCTCTTTTCCAGCATGGGAAACTGCAGAAACTGGCAGTATTACCGGTTGGCGGCGATCACATCACCACAGATCTGGCTGCCGGTTTAAGGATCAATTACCATACTGCTGAAGGGCTGAAAAAGGAACACGGTTCAGCACTGCAAAGCCAGGCTGATAGTGAACCCAAAATTGAAATTAAAACAGTAGGCAGCAATGAGCTCAGGCTGGTGTCGGAAAGAGAGCTCACATCATTTATCGAGCCGAGGGTACAAGAGATTTTTCAAATAGCAAAAGAAGAAATGATAAAAATGGGCTGGCCATACCTTCCGCCTGCCGGTGTAGTCTTACATGGTGGGGTATCTTCGATGAAAGGGATTGTTGAAGTTTCCCGTCAGTTTTTCGAAAGTGATCAAATAAGGCTGGCAAACTTCGATGTGGTCGGTGTTCAAAATCCGGTTTATTCAACAGTAGTAGGTTTGCTGCATTACGTACAGCGTTACCAGCCGAGGATGTTTGTCCAGGAACGGAGCAAGCCGACAAAAAAACGGGGGCCCGGTTTCTGGCAGAGGTTAAAAGATTGGATGTCTGACATAATCGATTAATAAAGCATACCAATATTCAGGAGGTGCTTATAATGATTGAATTTGATATTGAAATGGAACAATATGCTTCTATAAAGGTAGTAGGTATTGGTGGCGGCGGAAGTAACGCTGTAAACCGGATGATTGCTGCAGGATTACAGGGAGTAGATTTTTGTGCAGTTAATACAGATGCCCAGGCTCTTTTCCTGGCCAACGCAGGTACAAAGCTGCAGATTGGTGAGCAGCTCACCAAAGGGCTCGGAGCGGGTGCCAACCCGGAAATCGGCCGTAAAGCGGCAGAAGAAAGCCGTGATGATATAGAAGCAATGCTTAAAGGAGCCGATATGGTTTTTGTTACAGCCGGCATGGGTGGAGGTACAGGAACCGGTGCTGCCCCCGTTATAGCTGAAGTAGCTCAAAAGCTTGGTTCGTTGACCGTGGGTGTGGTTACAAAACCGTTTAGCTTTGAAGGTAGGAAGCGTAAGCAGCAAGCTGAAGAAGGAGTTGCTGCGCTGAAGGAAAAAGTAGATACCCTGATTACCATACCCAATGATCGTTTGCTGCAGGTTGTGGAAAAGAAAACTCCCATCCTTGAGGCATTCAGGGTTGCCGATGATGTCTTAAGGCAGGGAGTACAGGGTATTTCCGACCTGATTGCTGTTCCCGGGTTAATCAACCTTGACTTTGCAGATGTCCGGACAATTATGGCGGAAACCGGCCCGGCCCTGATGGGTGTTGGCCAGGGCAGCGGTGAAAACCGCACCGTGGAAGCGGCAAAAGCCGCTACCAGCAGTCCGCTTCTTGAAACATCCATCGAAGGTGCAAGGGGTGTTCTGATTAACGTTACAGGTGGAACCGACCTTGGCCTCTACGAGGTCCATGAAGCAGCAGAAATCGTATCAGAATTTGCCGATCCCGATGCCAACATTATCTTCGGTGCTGTTATTGATGAAAACTGCCAGGACCAGGTAAGGGTTACCGTTATTGCCACAGGGTTTAAAACCCAGAAAAAAGGCTTTAAACCAACCCTTGCCGCAGTAGGCAGCAGTGCCTATGCCCGTGGAGAAAATCTCGACTCACCGGCCTGGTCCCGCTGGCAGCAGCAGGACAAAATAGTAAACGAATAGGCTAACATAGTTTGAGCATTAACAGGCCCGGCGCTTCAATTCAGAAGCGCCGGGCTTTATTTTGAAAAAGGGGTTTACATACAACATATTGTGTTTTATAATAGCAAAAATGCAATATATTGATTGGGGGCGCTTAAATGAAATGCCCTTACTGCGGCGAACCCGACACCAGGGTTCTCGATTCCCGGTCTACCCAGGACTCTTCTGCCATCAGGCGCAGACGTAAATGCATCAGTTGCAGTAATCGTTTTACGACCATGGAAAAAATTGAAGAAGAACCAATTGTAGTTGTTAAACGAGATGGGCGCAGGGAGCTTTTTGATCCCGTCAAACTGTTAAAAGGACTGGTCCTTGCCGGTCAAAAACGTAACATCCCGCTATCGCGCTGGGAAGAGCTTGTTGAAAGCCTGGAGCAGAACTTGCGAAATAACTATATAAAAGAGGTTCC
>SKWE01000171.1 GCA_007129055.1 Syntrophomonadaceae bacterium | reverse complement strand
TTAAGCCGGCGTTAAGCTGTTCCTGGCCCGCTGCCAGTTCGTTTACCGCTCCGGGAAGCGCCGCGCCATCCCTTAAAAGCTGCTCTGCTTCAAGGATCATTTTATCCAGGTCCTCAAGGTACTGTATATTATTATTGAAAACACGGGTAAGCCTGGCTATTTCATCTGCAATGCTTACATTTCCGTCGCCCAGGTAGTCATTGATTGCTTCAAGGGCCTGGAGCCCCGGAACAAAATCGCTTTCCCAGCTGTTGTTTAAAGTGGTAACAGCGCTTCTTAATTCATCCAGGTTTTGGTTCAGCAGCCGGTTTTCGGCAGACAAGCGCTCCAATTCATTTTCCTGCTCCAGGATTAACTGTCCCAGGGTATGCAACTCTGAACCCGGTTCGTTTTCTGCTACCAGCTTTTCGGCTTCAACTCTTACAGTTGGGCTTCTATCCTGGATACTGTTTATACGGCTGTTTACAGCATCTAACTGCTGCTCCAGCTCAGAAATTCTGTTTTCTACTGTGCGAATATCATTAACCAGGAGATCAGGTTGGGGTATGTTCTCCAGGTTCTCTAAAAGTGCCTGCAGTTCATCCAACCCCTGCAGGATCTCCTGCTGGTTTGGATTGCTGATGACCGGCATAAGCCTGTTTCTCAGTTCCAGGTAGTTATCCAGGTATGCGCTTAATTCATCAGTGCCGGCAGCAAAACGTCCACTTTCCTGCTGAAATAGCCGCAAGCCCCTCAAAAGCTGGTCCGACCCTGAAGCCAGCGCAGCAATCCCTTCGCTAAGCTCTTTAAACCCGTTTAAGATTTTTAACAGGTCTTCTTCAATATCTATTTCGGGCAGGGGCATAAGACGGGGTTCTATAACAAAAGATATGGCCTCCAGCTCAATATTCCTGCCATCCATGCCGATTATAGTTTCAGCTTCGGGGTAGGGGAAAATTATAAAATTTACACTGGCCTTGCTGCCGATAACTATTTCCGTGCCATCGCCGGATTCTATGTTAGAATAGCGCTCCAGGTCAAGATCAAGTGCGCCCTGGACCAGGAAAGGCACGTAATTAACGTCATCTACCGTCACCTGGTCGCCATAGTAATCCTTGTAACTAACCGGCCCTTCGTAGCGCAGCCTGTTTTCAGCACGGATTATAATCTCCAGGAATCCGTCCTTGCCGGCCATTTCTTCCGCGGTGATCTCTTCTCCATCCAGGCGATATTCAATATCTAAGTCTACAGGCAAATCTTTCTGCAAAATGCCTTCGTAATAAAGGGCTTCATCGGCTATCAGGCTGCTGCTCCATAAAAGGCGGTTATCATCAACAAGCGGTTTGTCCGCTGAAACCATGTTTTCAATAGTTACGTAATTTCCATAGTCTGCCACCAGGGCTGCAGAACTATCTTTTCCACCATGAATGCGGTTAACAATTACCTTCTCTTCAATACTACCGTAGTTATCCAGCGCAACATAAACTGTTTCCGCTTTCATCGCCGGCGTATAGTCTGTTTCATCGGGCATGACCACGTCAACCTCTTCGGGTGAGGAAGCAAATTGGTACAGCTCTCCGGGAGGTGCATCTTCCATATTTATTAGGTAAACTGCACCTGATCCAAGCGATAACAGGGCAACAAGCATCACCAGCATTCGATATATAATTTTATTTTTCATATTTCTTACCTCCCGGTGCTCCAGCTGTTTTTAAATTGCTCTTTACACGCTTAAACTTTGGCCAGCCCAAAGTTGTACTGCCAATTACTTTGTCAGTTAGCAATAAAAGGGCTGGCAGCAGGGTAAACATTACCAGCATACTGATTATTGCGCCCCTGCCGATCAGCATTGTCATTTCGCGTGTTGTTGCGATTCCGGCAATAATTGATATGCCGAAGGTGGCTGAAAAGAGAATCAGGGCACTGGTTAGGATTGACCGCCCGGTGTCTTCTATGGTTTTCTTTGCTGCCGCCAGGCGGTCCGGGATCAAGAGCAGGTTTTCCCGGTACCTGATAGTGTAAAGAATGGCGTAATCTACTGTTGCCCCCAGCTGGATAGCTCCGATTATAATCGGGGTAAGGGAGGCTACAGTATTATCCTGAAAATAAAGTGCGCCGAGGTTCATCCAGATCGAAAGCTGAACAGCCAAAACAAGGATCAAAGGCAAAGTGAGTGATTTGAAACTAATTGCCACTATTAATCCTATTGCAGCTACAGAGACAAGCGCTACGGTTCTGGCATCAATCTCTGATAAAAAAGCCATGTCCCTGGTCAACGCAGACTGGCCGGCAAGGTAGTGCTCGTCATGTAAGGTATCTGCAGTGTCCCGAATCATATCTATAGTTGCGAAAAGGGATTTTTCATCTTCTGTGTTTTCAAGGAAAATCATTATTTTACGGTATTTTTCAACATTGAACTCCGCAACTACCTCTTCCGGGATAACGAGTTTTGGAATGGCCGGATCAACCTGTTCTGATAAAGCCATGATCGAATCTACATTTTCAATATTCTTAAGCTTTTGCACAATGCTGTGATCAACATGCCTGCCCTG
>SKWE01000059.1 GCA_007129055.1 Syntrophomonadaceae bacterium | reverse complement strand
TCTGTAACTGGCTGGTTTGCCTCGCCGTCTGGATTGCCATGGCCGGCAAGGATGCTATCAGCAAAATCCTGGCAATTATGATACCAATTACAGCTTTTGTCGCAGCCGGTTTCGAACACTCTATTGCCAATATGTATTTCATTCCAATGGGCATCCTGGTACAGAACAGTGAAGTGGCAGCAGGACTGCTTGCTCCGGCTGTCCTCCAGGGAATTACCTGGCAGGCGTTTATTTTCAACAACCTGATCCCGGTAACTATCGGTAACATTATCGGCGGAGTGGTTTTTGTAGCCGTGGCATACTGGACCTGCTACCTGCGTCCAGTAATGCCGGGTAAAATAATTCTGGAAGAAAAGCTTCAATAACAAGGCGCGTAGGGCGCATAAAAGCCTGGGTAGGAAGGAGTGGCAGAAATGAAGAAAATGGTCGATTGCTTAAACTGGAAGGAGTATCACGGTCTGAACGGGTGGGTTATGTTTTGCAGCGCTGGTGCATACGGAAAGAAAATTACTGAAGACGAGGCAGAAGCCTGCGGCTGCTCAGCAATCCAGAGGTCACGCTGTAAAAAAATCATGGAGAACAATGTCGGTTTCGGCCTGGTGCCTGAAATAATAAGAGAACACCCTCTGGAAAAGAAAAGGGGCGATCACGAACCTGCCGTCATAAGCTGAGAGCTGCAAACTGGAAAGGCAAAATTCATATACTATAGATTTTAATAGCGCCCCGGTAAGATTAACGGGGCGCAACTATTATTATCATTTTAAAGGATTTATATCAATTAACCAAGAATAATTAACACTACAAGACGAAGATTATTAAATAAACAGCGCCGCGGGAAAAGGTTTGAAAAAATAAATTAAAGGCGGGTCCGGATATGTATATCAGTAAATTTGTAACACCTGAAATCATTTTCGGTACCGGTTCGCTAAACCAGGTAGGAGAAAGCTGCAAACGCCTGGGCTCTACCCGGGTTTTCCTGGTGGCAGATCCGGGTGTTGTAAAAAGCGGCTGGCTGGATAAGGCTTTACCCTACCTGGATGAAGTATCGCTTGAATATGAAGTCTGGAATAATTTTTCCGCCAACCCCCGCGACTATGAAGTTGAAGAAGGAGCGCTGCTGTATGCTAAAAAAAATTGTGACGCAGTTCTGGCAATTGGGGGCGGAAGCGCTGTCGATGCAGCAAAAGCGGTAGCAACTTTAACAACCAACAAAGGGATCATTCGCGACTTTGAGGGTATTGACATGATCAATGAACCTCTTCCGCCGCTAATCGTTATCCCCTCTACGGCTGGCTCAGGAGCCGAAGTATCGCAATTTGCGATTATCTCGGACAGTGAAAGAAAAATTAAGATGACCATAATCTCCAAATCCCTGGTGCCTGATATTGCTATAACTGACCCCCTGATTTTATCCACGGTTAACAGTAAGGTAACTGCTCACACTGGAATGGAAGCCCTCAGTCATGCCATAGAAGCATACCTCTCCCTTGCAGCAACTGATATGACGGATATTCACGCCCTGCATGCAATAAAACTCATATCTGCAAACTTAAGGTCTTCTGTTGCCAGCCAGGTTGATGAAGCAGCTAAAATAGCGATGAGCAAGGCCAGCCTGCACGCCGGTATTGCATTTTCCAACGCTGTCCTTGGATTAACCCATGCCATGACTCACCAGGTTGGGGGACTGCTGGATCTTCCAATCGGAACCATAAGCGCCGTTTTGCTGCCTTATGTAATGCAGTTTAATTTAATTGCCTGTGTTGACAAGTATGCAGAAATTGCCGAAGCCATGGGTGCTCATACTAATAATCTTTCTACGCGTGAAAAAGCTGAGATGGCGATTACCATGGTCCAGGAACTGGCAGGAGACCTGGGCATCCCCTCCGGCCTGGCCGAATTGGGCTTGCCTGAAGATTCACTTCCCAACCTGAGCCGCAATGCCATTAATGACGCCTGTTTCATAACCAACCCCAGGGATGCTGATGAAGGAGATATAATGAATATATTCCGTTCAGCCCTGGATGCTCCGAGAGGTGATGAATAGTGGTTATCCAGAGCAAAAAAAAGCTAATTGAAAAACTTACCGGGGTCCACAGCTCTAAAAGATCGTATTACGTTGCCCTGAAAGAAAAAATTAACGAGCTGCTGGAGATTAAGAGAGAATGGGAGGTTACTTTTTCTGCTGTTACCGATTTGCTGGTATTTATTAATCAAAACTATGAAATACAGAGGGTAAACCAGGCAGCAGTAGATTTTTTCACCCTGCAGGAAGAGGAAATAATTGGCTCAAAGTGTTACAAACTATTTTACGGCAGGGAAGAAAAGTGCAGCCCCTGCATAGCGGACCAGGTCCTTCAGGCACAGAAAACATCTTACCTGCAAACAAGAACCCGCTACAACCGAGTGCTCGATATTTTTGCCTACCCTGCTTTCACCGAAGATAATCAACCTTACGGGGTCACATATTACGCCAAGGATGTAACCCGCCTGGTTGACTCGATCAAGCTGGTATCAATGGGAGAAATGTCAGCGG
>SKWE01000012.1 GCA_007129055.1 Syntrophomonadaceae bacterium | reverse complement strand
GTCATCCAGAATGTAACCGGCAGGCAGGTAGCTGTTACCTTCAAGAAGAACTTCGCCACTTTGCCTGTCCACAAATGTCAGCAATACTTCGTCCAGCCAATAGTCCCAGTCGGTATAGCCACTTTCCAACACCAGGTAGCTGCCGTCAAAAATATACTGCAGGGCTTGAATACCATTAGGCCCTGAATCAACTTTGATTGTTTCAGGCTTAAGACCCCGATCAATCAGGGAAACAAGATAAATTGTGCCGTCATAATAGTAGGCCATCTCTTTATTTTCCCCTTTAAGATAAAATGCGTGGGGAACCATCTGTCCTTCACCGGGCAGGCCCGGTAGTTCGTCCGCCGGACGGATCAGCGCCTTTTTGCGATCATCAGTGGAATAGCGGTAAACGCCTGAAAGTGTGAGGTAAAAAATATTATTTGTACCGGGATCCCAGACCGGTTTTATATTTGAGATGGAAAATGGACCGGGCACTTCATCACCGGTCAGTTCAAGCTGGTGATAAACGCCAGGCGGGAATTCCGGGCGGCTGAAATAGATTACCGTTTTATTCCCGTAATCAGTTTCATCCCATTGATCTTCACTGGTTGCATAAAGCAGGTTACTGCTATCGCCGGTTATTTGAAGATGATAAGTGGTTCCCATAATAGATGGGGTTAGAAGGGGTTCCATCGCTTCCCATTCTATTTCAGGAACAGTTTCTGAGCCAATTTCAACTGCTGACAGGTCAACTACATGATAAAGTGTGCCCGGGGCTGAAGGCACGGTGAAATATAGAAAGTTGCCATCAGGAGAGATGATATAATCACCGGCTAAAAACAAAAGGGTTAAAAGGATGTTTTCTGTTTCTTCTTCTATTACTTCTTCTTCCGGAATGGCAGCTTCTTCTTCCTGGATATCGCTATCAACATCCGGTAGCCCTTCGGGTTCAGATAGTGTCTCAGTCGACTGGCAACCAGTTAACGATAAAAAAATAAGCAGAATTAATACTTTGATCAGCAGTGAAACATTCTTCTTTGCGTACAAAACTTCACCCCATTTTGACTTAGTCCTTTAAGTGTATTTTATACACATAAAGTTTTCAGAAAACTGCTTTTGAGCAAATGAACCAATGGTGTCGGAATAAACATACCTGATAGATGAAAATATGAATTTATGCTGAGGTTATAATACTACGCTTTACTGCTACAGATCAAGCTAACCCCCGCTGACAGGCAAAATGAAGAAAACCCTGTCCCCATCAGCCAGGGTTACCTGATCAAAGCCCTGTTGAAGAACGCTTCTATCGTTAACCAGGGCCAGCCTGACAGCCGGTTCGCCGGTTTTTGCATCAAAAAGATAGGCTGAGAAGCGGTGTTTTGAGCTGCCCAACCTGTCCAGCAGGGTTAAAAGAGTGGCACCCTGCGGCAATTCCACCATCTCTTCACCGGAAGGATAGGATCCTTCAACCCTGACTTTAACTGCTATAGTTTCTTTTTCCATTAGCACTCTACCAGTAAGGGCCGCCTGTTTTTGACACTTACAGGCGGCCCAGTTTTATTTATACTTTAATACAGGTCTTTTGCAATATCATCGAGCTTCAGGCGGCGCAGCGTTTCTGCTGTGGGAAGCCCGGTTTCAACGTCCCAACCCCGCTTGCGGTAGTATGCATCGAGCTCTCTTTCAAACACATCGGGTTCCATGAACTCGCCCGCTGCCGGGCCGTCGGGAATAGGCTCGTTAAGCACGCGGTATGGCAGGGTATCGTCTTTGCGGGAAGACCCTTCCCTGGCATTGAAAGCCCGCTCTAAGGCATAAACCCGGTCTGCTACATCGTTTAGCTCTTCAAGGGTATATTCCATGCCGGTTACGTGCTTCATAATATCCACGTAGTCTTCCGAAATAGCGGTTAACCCGAAGATGCCTTCGGTGAAGCGGCAGGCAACCAGGCAGTCGGCAAGGGTGGTCATCCGCTGCACATCAACAATGTATTCACCTTTGCCTTCTTTCTGCTTGCGGTCTACTGCCCCGCCTCTTTCGGCAGATGGCCTTCCATCCTGGTGGGTTCCCCCGCGGTTTGAAGTGGCATAGCCGATAGCCATTCCGGGATAGCCGCGTGGAGAGTGAGCCGGGATTTCCAGCCCCTTGGTTTCCATGGCCAGCTTTTCCGCGTTGAAGCGACGGCCAAGCTCCCTTGTTCCGGCACCCAAAACCGCACCAAAGCCTTCGTTTGCCGCAATCTGCTTCAGCAGATCCATCATCAGCTTCGCATCGCCGTATTTAAGCTCAATACCACCGGTATCGGCAGTAGTGATCAGCCCTTTTTCAAAAGCTTCAATGGCCATACCGATAACCGAGCCGGCTGATATTGTGTCAAGGCCCATTTCGTCGGAGAAACGGTCAGCGGCTATAATTGATTTAAGATCACTGTTGTCCAGGTTGGAACCGTAAGACCAGAGCGTTTCATATTCCGGGCCAACCGATTCGGCAGGGCCGTATTCATCGCCTTCCATGCGGAAAAGCTTGGCACAGCCGATGGGACAGGAGAAACAGGAGGCGCTTTTTACAAATG
>SKWE01000260.1 GCA_007129055.1 Syntrophomonadaceae bacterium | reverse complement strand
GCCCTGCTTCTATCCATCGCCGCTTTACGGCTATCTCTTTCATATCGCTGTTGATCTTCAACCAGGCTGGCAATCACTGATTCTACCTGGTCGTGTGATCGATGAACAAAGCTTTTAGCTTTTTCAATTACAACCGGGGCCAGACCCAGCCTCTCCGCAATGTAAAAAGCATTGCTTTGTCCGGGAACACCCTGCAAGAGCCTGTACGTAGGTGATAAAGTCTCCGGGTCAAATTCCATGGCTGCATTTTGCATCAACTCCTGTACCTGGGCAAAGAGTTTGAGCTCATTGACATGTGTTGTAGCCACAGTTATAGCTCCCTTAACCGTTAATTCATCAAGAATTGCCATGGCAAGTGCCGAACCTTCTGAAGGATCTGTCCCCGCGCCAAGTTCATCTAATAATACCAAAGAACCCGGTTTCGCAGCTTCTACCGTTTCAATTATATTTCTCATATGGCCGGAAAAAGTGCTTAAAGACTGGGCTATACTCTGTTCATCGCCTATATCTGCCCTGATACTTTTAAAAACAGAAAGCGCAGTTGCTTTAGCTGCCGGAATATGTAACCCGCACTGCGCCATAATGATCAACAGCCCTATAGTTTTCAGGGCCACGGTTTTTCCGCCCGTATTGGGGCCAGTCAATACAAGGGTCTGTACTTCTTCCCCCAGATCAACTGATAGCGGAATCCTTTCACCTTCCAGCAAGGGGTGAAAAGCATCGACAAGTTTTATAAAATATTTAATATCACTTTTTAAATCAGGTTGAATACCCTCACCAGAAAGGCTTAACTTTCCCTTTGCCACGGCTAAATCAAGCTCTGCGTATACTATTTGGTTTACGGATAATGGTGACAGGTGAGAGCCAACATCGCTTGTCAGTTGGTATAAAATGCGTTCTATTTCCTGTTCTTCCTGGCGCTGAAGGGAGGTTACTTCATTTTGCATTTGAACAACCGGTAGCGGTTCTATAAATAGAGTAGCCCCACTGGCTGACTGATCATGGACAATGCCTTTCACATTTTGCCTGTATTCCTGCTTTACCGGTAAAACAAACCTTTCTCCTCTAATCGTGACCAGGTTATCTTGCAGGTAACGCCTGTAATTTGAGTTCTTCAGATATTCATCAAGCTTATCCCTGATTTTATTTTGCAGAGATATTTTCTGCCGTCTCAGTGAAGACAACAGGGTAGATGCACTGTCCAGGATATTTCCCTCTTCATCAAGAGATTTTTCCAAAGCTGATGCAAGGCTTGGACAGTTATCGAGCTGCCCTGCCATTTCTGATAAAAGTGGGAATAGATCGCGGTGATCGCTATCTTTAAAAAAAACAACCCACCGTTTTACGGCTTTCAAAAAAATCATTACGGCTGCCAACTCGTAACCGGCAAGTAAAGAGCCTTTATCAGCCCGGGAAAGATACGGTTCAATATCAACAACCCTGGAGGGAGAAAAGAGGTTTCTTCTGCAAAGCAAACGTCCTTCACTGGTTTTATTTTGTAAGTCATACACCTTATCAAAATCTGATGAAGGAGTTATTCCCATGGCCTTTTTTTCCGCCAGTGGAGAGTTAGTCAAAAGTGCAAGCTGCTGACGAACCTGGTCAAACTGCAAAACCTTAATTTCTCTTTCGGTTATAACGCTGTTCAAGTTATATTCCCCTTGATCTGTTTTCATTAGTGAACCAGCCGAAGTTTATCCATTTAAATCAATATAATATTCAATAAATTGGTTTTTCAACTCTTCTGCATAGGGAGTTACATAATGGTCTGCAATAAATACTACTTCCGAGTTTTCCAGGGCATCAATAAAAAATTGTAAAGGAATTAGCGACAATGAGGCTATAACTATATAAACAAAGACCAACCCCACGACAGCACCCAGGATTCCACCCCAGATGCGGTTAAACATACCGATTACAGGTATGCGGTTTATCCAGCGGAAACTCCCGGAGAAAAGTTTGAAGACAATGCTTAGCAGTAAAAAGAGGGCAAGAAAAGTAAGTATTCCAGCTATCACTTGCGGCGCCTGTACCAGGGCAACATCAACCCCTAGTTTAACCATCAGGTCGTGGTGAGGAATAATGTTTTCAGGGTTTATATATTCAACCAAAACATAGCTGAAATTTCTACTGCCCCAGATTGATAAAACTACAACCAGGATAATGCCCAAAATATCGAACAGCTGTTTAACAAGTCCCCTGGAGAACCCGCTTAACAGGTGGTATATAAAAATTATTAACAGAAATATATCAAACCAGGCCATTAGAATCACCCTGGCTCTTTTGGTCGCCCCTTTGTTGTAACTCTTCTTTCAATTTGAGCAGCTCATCTGCAAGGTTAAGGGCGGTCAGCACGGCAACTTTATGTCTGCTCATTTGAATGTTTTTTTCCGCCAGGGTTCTCATCAACCGGTCTACATATCGGCCTACGTTGTACATCTCTTCAGGCGATGAAGTGCCTTTTAGTACATATTCTTCACCCATGATCATAACAGATATGCGGTTTTTTTCATCGCTCTCCATTAATTACCCTGCCTTCCGTTTCGAAAGAACTAATTGTAGCG
>SKWE01000057.1 GCA_007129055.1 Syntrophomonadaceae bacterium | reverse complement strand
TTTGTGGAAGGGCTTTTACCATGTTGCCTAAAATATTTTAAAAAGCTTGTGCAAAATGCACATAAATCAGCTATAATTTTTGCAAACTTCACAAAGGTATCACTAATTAAAAATATAACTACTAAGAAATATCGAATTGTTCGGCACAAAATATGGAATCCTCCGGAAAAGGTGGTATCGCTGCGTTTGATACAAGCCGACCAGGTTGTCCCTGAAGCAGCGCAAAAGAAACGCAGTTATATCGCCCGTAAACCTTTGCAGTCAATTCTGGCTATTGCTATAGGGGTCATGCTGCTTCTTTTCATTGTGATTCCGATTATATATGTTCTTGTACGCAGTTTTGGTGGATCAGACGGTTTCACCCTGGAGTATTATAAAAATTTCTTTGCCCGTCCCTACTATTACCGGGCCCTCACCAACAGCCTTACCCTGGCCACAACAGTAACTTCGATTGTCGTTGTAATCTGCTTTATGTATGCTTACATCGTATCAAGACTGCCCCGGGGGATTATTGCCACGGCAATGCGTTCAATTGCCATGCTGCCGCTGCTGGCCCCGCCATTTATCTTTTCCATATCCCTGATCACCCTGGGCGGGCGCCGTGGTTTGATCAGCCAGGTCCTGGCCGATCTTTTCGGGATCGAGTTCAGTATTTACGGCTGGACCGGAGTAATCATGGCCCAGTGCATAGGCCTTTTCCCGCTGGGATTTATGATGCTTGAAAACGTACTGCGTTCCATGGACCTAAACCTTGAAGAAGCTTCCGCGGACATGGGTGCCGGGCAGTGGCGCACACTCTGGTCGGTGACGATTCCGTTGATGATGCCCGGGATTATGAAGGCAGCGCTGCTGGTTTTTATCAAGTCGATTGCCGACTTTGCCACGCCCATGGTAATTGGACGCGGCCTGCCTTTCCTGGCCACAGATGCCTACCTGCTGGTGGTTGGGCAACACAATATGGAGATGGCTGCGGTGCTTGCCACCTTCCTGATTATGCCGACCATGGTTATTTTCTTTATCCAGAATTATGTGCTTAAAGACAAGGCCCGAACCACCATCGGCGGGCAGTCGGGTGGCACAGCCAAGATCAAGATGAATCCGTTAATGAAAGCAATATTTATTGCCTGCAGCCTGTTAGGTGCGGTAATGATAGTCTCGGCATTCGGAGTGGTTTTTTGGAGCGCTTTTGTGGTGATTCCCGGCGTAAACAATACCTTTACCCTGGCTCATTTTAGCACTCGCACCGGTTTGCAGGCCCTGGTAACCAGCCTGAAGATTGCTTCTGCTGCAGCTTTCTTCATAGCTTTCATTGCAATGATCCAGGCCTATTTAAACCTGCGCCTGAAAGTGCCGGGCAGTAAGATTAAAGAATATATAGCGCTTTTTGGCATGGGTGTGCCCGGTACTGTAATCGGTATTGGCTACATTCTGACCTTTAACCAGCAACCGCTCAAACTGACCGGAACCATGTTCATCATTATCATGGCCATCATGTGCCAGTACCTGGGAGTAAGCCTGGAGGCTGGCATCAGCAAACTGCACCAGATTGGCCCGAGTATGGAAGAAGCATCCTGGGATATGGGGGCTTCAAAGGCTATGACCTTTTTCAGGGTGGTTTTACCCCTGATGGGTTCATCGTTTTTATATGGTCTAATATTTACTTTTATGTCAGCTATGACGACTATCTCAGCAGTAATATTCCTGGTCTATCCCGGTACAACCCTGGCGGCGGTTTATATCCTGCAGGTTGCGGAACAGGGGGCTATAGCTCGCGCCGCTGCCATGTCTGTTGTTTTGATCACCATAGTAGCTCTTAGCCTGTTCATTTTGAACCGTTTTACGGCACGCACCCACCTGTCTCGCTTATAAAAGAGCCACCACGGGGAGGATTAATCTATGCATACAGAGCCTATATTAAAAGTAGAGAACGTAGTTAAAAAGTTTGGTGAAATTACAGCCCTGGATGGAGTAAGTATCAATGTTAACCGGGGTGAAATAGTCTGTTTCCTGGGGCCCAGTGGGTGTGGCAAAACAACACTGCTGCGTGTAATCGGCGGCTTCTACGATCAGGACGCCGGAGATGTAACCCTTGACGGAGATTTGATCAACGGTATACCCCCTGAAAAAAGAGACACGGTAATGTTTTTTCAAAACTATGCCCTTTTCCCACACATGACAGTTTTTGAAAATGTAACCTACGGGCTGCGCGTACGCAGGGTGCCCCGGGAAAAAATGAAAAGCCAGGCGGAAGAAATCCTGGCTCTAATTCAGCTGGAAGGCATGGAAGATCGCTTTCCGAACCAACTCAGCGGAGGTCAGCAGCAGCGGGTGGCGCTGGCGCGGGCCCTTATTCTTAACCCAAAACTGCTCCTGCTTGACGAACCCCTATCCAACCTTGACGCAAAGCTTCGTTCTTACATGCGCGAAGAAATTATTAAGATTCGTGAAAACCTTAACCTGACTATCATATTTGTAACCCATGACCAGGAAGAAGCGATGAGTATTGCTGACAAGATAGCAGTAATGAAGTCCGGGGTGATCGAACAGATTGGCCGTCCGGTTGATATCTATCGTTACCCCGAAAGCACGTACGTGGCAAATTTCGTGGGCAGTGCAAACTTTCTTAAAGCCACAGTAACCGGCTCGGATCAACAGGGCTCTGTAGAAATAGATACAAAAATGGGCAGTTTAAAGATGACCGCCCCCCCAAAAAGCTATAGTGTGGGTGACAGGTTAGTCGCCGTTATCAGGCCCGAAAGTATAAAGATTAGTTTCGATAATAATGTAAACAGCAGCAGCATGCTGCAGGGAGAAATTTTAAGGGGCAGCTATCTTGGTTCGCAGATGATCTACACAATCAGGGTAAGAGAAGAAGTTATAACAGTTAACGTGCCTGATCCCAAGGAAGACCAGATCAGGGGAATCGGTGATACGGTATGCCTGATTCTGCCGGAATATATTCATTTAATAGACGCCGAAAAAGCAGGAGATCTTGGTGATTAAACATGAACAGGGAAACTAACGGGGCAGGGTGGGAAAAATGTCGGGCCCTGCTCTTTGACAAAGACGGAACAATCATCAACTTCAGGCTGATGTGGCTTGGTTGGTGCCGGGAGGTAGTGCAGGCCCTGAGCTCAACCTATCGGGCGCCTGAAGTAGAGAATTATCTTTCGGTATGGGGCGTTGATCTTGCCCTGGGCAGGATTGAACCGGGTGGATTCCTGGCGATAGGTTCGCGGCAGGAGCTACAGCACAGCCTGGCGGAAAAACTTGCAGTGGCTGGATATCCCGGTGATAAAGCTAACATTGATGTCTCAAATGCGATAAAGAAGGCTTATGATGCAGTCGAGAAAAAAGGCCTTGTTCAGCCGATAGGGGGAGTCGGGGAGGCTATTTTAAAGCTTTACAGTCAAGGCTATCAGTTAGCTGTTGTAACCACCGATGATACCCGGAAAGCAGAAGATAATTTAAGAGCGATTGGCCTTGATCACTGTTTCAATCTTGTGCTCGGTTGTGACCGGGTTGTTAACTGTAAACCTGCCCCTGACCTCGCCCTGGAAGCATGCCGGCTCCTGGGCATAACCCCGGGTGAAGCAGCTGTTATAGGAGATACGACGGCTGATATGAAAATGGGTAAAGCAGCAGGGGCAGCATTCAACCTGGCAGTAGCCAGCGGTGTGACATCACCTGGTGAACTGGCCGGATACGCGGATACGGTTATTGAAAGTGTGGCCCATATGGTTAGCAGTTAATTAAGCCTTTACCTCATTTTTGATCTCTTTTTTCGGGAGGTGTTGAAAGCAGCGAAACCTTAGACGATGAGATTTGTCTGGTTTTAAGCAAAACAGCTGTTTAAGAGGAGGTAAATGATTTGAGGAAGAAATACATGTTTTTTATGCTGGCCCTGGTGCTTGTGGTTGCCCTGTCAGTTTCAGGATGTGGTAACGGAACTGAGGAAGTTGTTACCGATGAAAACGGCGCTGAAGAAGAAGTAACAGGCCCCAGAACTGTTACAATCTATACACACAACGATGAAGAAGAGATGCAGTATTTTCTGGAAGCGCTTGAGCGCGACACCGGTATACGCGGAGAAATTCTGCGGATGTCCAGTGGTGAGCTCTGGAGCAGAATTGAAGCTGAAAATCCTAATTTCGGAGCTGATATGGTTTGGGGCATGATGCACAGCTTTGCCCTGCGGGCAGAAGGAATGGATATCCTCTACGAGTATGATTCTCCCCAGTGGTCAGATATACCGGCAGAGTTTAAAGATCCCAGTGGACGCTGGTATGGATGGTCCTACTGGTATAATGCAATCGCTGTCAACACAGATTTGATTGAAGCAGCCGGCTATGAACCACCTGCCAGCTGGGAAGATCTGCTTGACCCGAAATGGAAAGGGGAAATTGTTGCTCCTGATCCCGGCACTTCCGGTACCGCTTACCTCTTAGTTGCTACAATTATGCAGCTAATGGGTGAAGAAGCGGGATGGGATTATCTCTATGCCCTGCATGAGAATATGGATCAGTATACTAAATCCGGAACAGCTCCGGCCCAGATGGTAGCAGAGGGAGAATACATGATCGGCCTTAGCTGGGATATGGGAGTCTATAATCGTGTTGCAGAGGGTTATCCAATGATTGCCGTAATTCCCAGCGAGGGAGTCGGGTTTGACCTCGATGTTGCCTGGATTTTTAATGGCGCTGAGAACCTCGATACTGCCAAGGCAGTTATTGATTGGATAGGGTCCGAGGACGGAATGAGGGCAGCCCTTGAATATCGCGGCATGGTAACCCGGGCCGAAGTGATGGACGGTTCTTTTGACGTTAATTTTATTGACTATGATGCTGTATGGGCAGCTGAAAACCGCGATCGCATTATGGAGCGGTGGCGGGATGAATTCCCCTACTCTGAATAAATGGCTGTAAGCTGTTTTACGGCACATGCTTGATTGTACTAATCTACTTGCGAGGCTGCTTTTTTGCAGTCTCGTTTTTTTTATCATGCAAAACCGGTTACAAGGTGAAAATGAAGTTGCGTATTTATATCCTGACTTTTGCAGCAAAGTGGGCAAAAAACAGGCTGCAATACCCATGGATAAAAGGTTTGCAGCCTTTTGTTTGTAAAATCAATGTCTAAGGCTTTGCCGATTGCATCTGAGATCGCAGTTCTGTAATCAAAGAGATAAATATTTTCATGCTCATTGGAGCACGATACTCTATTAAGATACCCAACTATCTTTTCGGCAGAATACAACCAGCCGGTTTTACGCTGGATGAGCCGCAGGTTCTTTACATACTTGGCCGCACCGTAAGAGGTGGCCAACGACCTGCTTTTCATAGACCGTCTTTTTTACTTTTTTCCCGCTTGGTAAAGTCACGTTGATCTCCCGGGCTATTACCCGGCTTTTGGCTCAAGGGGTTTCGTCTACATACATTAATTTATGCTGTCAAACTTACGAAGTCTGTTTTTTAGGGTCAGGTTGGCTTGACCTGCAGCTTTATAGTGTAGTAGTATATTCCCAACAGAAAAGCAAATTCCTATCTCTAATTCCTATCTCTCAGGCACACCGGCGAGTACAGGCCCAGCTAAGGGTTTTGCCTTTGTCAGCCAGGCTGAGTAAGGATTCTTTGGCTATTGAAAAAGTCTGAAGTTCGATTAAGGTTAAAATGACCGGTGGCCACATGCTAAGCAAGGGGGCTTGCCGATTTAAGGAGCGTCTGAAATTTTATGGTTTCAGTTCCGGATGCAGAAGTTGTTGTAATCGGGGCCGGTATTGCCGGTTTGGGAACTGCCATCGAGGCGGCAAGAAATGGGCTCAGTGTATATCTGGTTGAATCAACCTCCGGAATCGGCGGGGTAATGGCTCAGTGCCCTGGTATGCCGCTTGGCGCAGCGTTTCCATCCGGCAAACCTGTTGGTGGTTTGTTGCAAGAGTTTGCAGATATACTGATCAATATGTCTCCGCCCGCAGCTGAAATAAGGCCGTGCATTTTACAGGAATTCGGGCCGGAAATATTCTACGATCACGAAGTGGCAATAGCGGTTTTATACCAGATGCTCGATCAGGCCAATGTTAATTTGCTGTTAAACACCACTGTGCTCGAACCTGTTATGGAAAAAAAACATCTGGCTCACCTTCTTTGTCGTAATCGGAACAAAGAATTTACCATTAATGGCAGAGTTTTTGTTGACTGCTCCGGCGATGGCGATCTAACAGCCAAAGCCGGTGTGCCCTTTCAGCTTGGCAACGATCACGGACATATGATGGGCGCATCAATGACTTTTATTATGGACAATGTTAACTGGGAAGATGCTTTTAAAAATAATGCAGATCCATACTTTACAGCCTACGCAGCAAAGGGAATTGCAGAGGGCAGACTGCACGAAGATCTGCATAAAATATATATCGTAAAAGGGTTTTACCAGGACACAGCCTTCTTTAACTCGGTAGTAAAAAATAATGTAAATTGGAATGACCAACTCGAAACAGCAATAGCAGCCAATGAAGCCAGGAAAAGGTCGCTGCAGTTGGCCCAATTTGCAATAGCTGAAATCCCCGGTTTTGAAAAAGCAAGGCTGGCCTGTCTCGGTCCGGGCCTGGGAATCAGGGAAACCCGGAAATTCGAAGGCCTCTACAGGTTAACTGCTGCTGACCTTGCCGGCGCTGTTAAGTTCGATGATGGAATTGTTGCCTGCGATAACCCGGTTGATGATGTCTTCAGAGGCACGAACGAGATGACCCACGACAGAATAGTGGCAGAAGGAGACTACTATACAATACCCTTCAGAACGATGGTTCCGGCGCATGTAGATAACCTTTTGTTTGCCGGCAGAAATATTTCAGCCGATCCTGTCGCTTTTGCTTCGGTCAGGGGAATGAGTCAATGCATGATTATGGGTCAGGCCTGCGGAATTGCGGCACAGCAGGTAGTAGAAAATAACTTACCTGTGCAAGCGATCAATACAGCTGAACTGGTTGACGCGCTCACGGCCAGGGGTGTCAATGGTCTCAAGGTTTAGCGGATTATGCGGTAGTGACAACGCTGGGTTTCAATATCACGAGTTAGCGATAAAATCAGAGGATGCCTGATAACAATTGTGCATTTTCTTTTAGTAAAGCAATGATTTTGCTGATTCCCTTTTCTTTTATTCGAACAGTTGGCCCTGAAATGCTGATAGCGGCAATAACTACGCGAGCCCTGTTATAAACAGGAGCAGCGATGCAGAATACTCCTTCTTCGCGCTCTTCCTGATCGATTGCGTATTGGTTATGTTTAACATGTTCCAGCTCAGCTAGTAAATCATTTAAGGTAGCAATGGTTCGTGGCGTATATTTGTTTAATCCATGTTTATTAATAATCTGCTTGATCTCTTCTTCCAAAAGATCTGATATCAAAACCTTGCCCACTCCTGTGCAGTGGACAGGAGATCTTTCTCCCAATCGTACAAAGGTTTTCATCATCTGAGAAGACTGTCTCTGGGCGATGTAAGTAATTTGCCCATCGACTAAAACTGCTAAATTTGAACTCTCGCCGGTCTGTTCACACATTTTTTCCAGAAAAGGCAAAGCCTTGTCTGCCAGCAGTTGATAATAGTTCTTTGATAGTCCGATCTCGTATAATCTTAAGCCTATGCCGTATTTTCTGTTAGACTGATCTTGCTCTATAAATCGTTCCTGCTTCATGGCAGCAAGAATATGGTGTGCAGTGCTGGGTGATAAATCCAGCGATTCGCTTATTTGTTTTAAGGATAAAGGTACTTCTTTGTCAGCCAGCAAGTTAATAATTGAAAGAGCTTTGATTACAGACAAATTGTAAGTTTTTATTTTGGTTCCGAAGTCAGCCATTATTATTTCCCTTCCTGCACGTTATCAATATTGCTGTCGACTAACAGAATGATAATACCCGAATTCTCATCTATCAATATTCGTAAAATATTTCGCAATCCCTTTGCTCTCAGCAGGAAATTTCACCCTTAACAGCGAAATATGAAAATATAGATTTAAAAATTTCACAATATGAAATAATTAGGGTTCGTTGCTATCCGTGAAGCATAATTCTACAGTATGAGTTAAGCCAACTGATTCATTAAAAATGATAGTAAGGGAGATAATTGATAACTATGGTTAAAGAGCTAGATCTGCCGGTAAGAATTCTATTAGGGCCTGGTCCCAGCACAGTTCACCCAAGAGTTTTAAAAGCAATGTCAATGCCACTGCTAGGGCATCTTGACCCAGAATTTCTCGATATTATGAATGAAACCACTGTTTTGCTGCAGGGTGTTTTTGAAACTAAAAACCATCAGACCATGGCTATGTCCGGAACAGGAAGTGCCGGTATGGAAGCCGTTTTTGTTAACTTACTTGAACCTGGTGACAAAGTGATAATTTGTGTACATGGCCTGTTTGGTGAAAGAATGGTTGATATAGCGGGCAGAATTGGGTGTAGCGTTGTAAAAGTGGAATCAGCCTGGGGAGAGCCAATTGATCCCGGAAAGGTTAAAACTGCTTTAGCTGCTAACCCGGAGGCTAAAATGCTGGCTATCGTTCAGGCAGAGACGTCAACCGGAGTATATCAACCGCTTGAAGAGATAGCAGCATTGGTGGACGATGCCGGTTTACTCTTTGTTGTAGATGCAGTTACTTCATTGGGTGGCATGGAAGTAGGTGTTGATAAATATAAAATTGATGCTGTTTACAGCGGAACCCAGAAAAACTTAAGTGTTCCACCAGGGTTGTCTCCCGTATCGTTTAGTGAAAGGGCTTTACAGGTGCTTGACAGCAGAAAGAACAAGGTTCAAAGCTGGTACCTTGATCTATCTATGATCCGTCAGTATTGGGGGCAGGAACGTTTTTATCATCATACTGCGCCAATTTCAATGATTTACGCCTTAAGAGAAGGCTTGCGCATGATTGAGGCAGAGGGACTAAAAGCAGTAACTGATCGCCACCTTGTCCTGGGCAGATCTCTCCAGGCTGGGCTGACTGCAATGGGGCTTGAAATGGTTGTTAAAGAAGAAAAATTCAGGTTGCCTAATTTAACTTCGGTATTCATCCCTGAGGGAATAAATGACTTAGAAGTAAGGAGCCGTTTGCTGAATGAGTATAACATTGAGATTGGGGGTGGACTTGGCAGGTATAAGGGTAAAGCCTGGCGAATTGGCTTAATGGGTTACAGTTGCAACAGGGGCAATGTAATTCTGTTTTTAGCAGCTCTTGAGGCAATACTGTCAGAGCTGAGTTTTAAACTAGAAAAAGGAGCCGGCATCAAAGAAGCAGCTGCACACGCAAAATGTACAGCAGAGAGCAATTAATACTATTATCTTCTTTTTTGAGGAGAAGCTGTGAATGAAAACAATATATGAACAAGAAAAATACCTTCCCATTTTGGCGGAGACGGATGTGCTGGTGGTGGGTGGAGGCCCGGCAGGGCTGGCCGCAGCACTGGCAGCGGCCAGGGAAGGCGTAGATACTATTTTGCTGGAGAGGTTCGGTTTCCTTGGCGGCACCCTGACCCAGGCCATGGTGGAATCGCTGGTTTGGTATCGTCATGAAAAAACTGTTGAAGCCGGCGGTATTGGCAGGGAACTGGAAGATTATGCCACGGAATTTGGTGGAACCTACCCGGATCCGGAATCTACCGGGCGGCTCTTGGATGCCGATATGTTTAAATGTGCAGCTGATCAACTGGTTGCAGAAACCGGGGTCAGGCTTGTCTATCACTGTTATGCCGTGGGAGCTTATGTTGATAACGGTCTTGTAAAGGGCGTTATTACGGAGAGCAAATCCGGCAGGCAGGCAATTTTGGCCAAAGTGGTTATTGATGCCTCCGGCGATGCAGATATAGCGGCATTTGCCGGCGCTCCTTATACCATGGAGCCTAAGGGTAAGTTGATGGATGTAACAACCGGTTTTGGTGTAAGCGGGGTTGATGTTCCCGCATTCAGAAAACATATTGCCGAGCACCCAGGAAGAATTGGTGATTGGTCCAGTTTAACCGACAAGGGAG
>SKWE01000162.1 GCA_007129055.1 Syntrophomonadaceae bacterium | reverse complement strand
ATAATAGCAATTGAAGTGAAGTTGTCCCAAACAGTACGCAAAGAGGATTTTAAGCAGATCCATTACCTGCGGGGAAAAGTAAATAATTTCAGGGGTGGCTACTTATTCTACTCGGGAGATAAAATCTTACCATTCGGCGATGACCTTTATGCTTTGCCTGTTAGCTGCCTGTAAGGTATAGAAGGGAAATGTTAATGACTATAAAAATTTTCAAGGATAGAGTCAATTTGCGATTAATTGTTTTTATAGTTGGTGTTGCCACTTTTCTGATCATGGTTTTCGTGGCTTTTAGCTGCAGTCCTGTTTCTGAAGAACCCATCAATAAAGATGAAGGGAACGAGCAGGAAGAGACCACTGGTACAGACGAAGAAAATAGCGCTTCGGTTGAAGATATGGATAGTGAAGGCGGGGAGGCTGAAATCTTATTCGAAGAGGTTGAACTAGCGGGGCAGGTTTTTAAGCTCGAACTGGCCCTTGATGACGAGCAGCGTGCGTTGGGCCTGATGTGGCGTGAATACCTGGCTGAAGACGAAGGGATGCTTTTCGTTTTTCCAGACCGTGAACCTTACCCCAGTGAGCTCGGCTTCTGGATGAAAAACTGCCTGATCCCGATCGATGTTATTTTCATTGACAGGGAAGGTTTTGTTACAGCTATCCATGAAATGCAGCCCCCGGAACCGGGAACGCCCGATGAAGAGCTGCCTGGTTACTACAGCGACGGTCCGGCCCAGTTTGCTATCGAGATCAGGGGAGGTCTGGCCGCCGAACTTGGCCTGCAGGCAGGAGATTATATTGAGTTTAGAAGGGATTACCTGATACAGCTTGCACGGTAAGAAGGTAAGATGAGCAGGCTTCTATTTTCTCAAAAGACGGATACACTGTCCGGAGCAGATCAAAAAACCCCCAGCCGGGGGTTTTATATTCAATTAGGCTATACCTTCATGAAAGTATGTCTTTAAGAGAGCAGGAAGTGACGCAGGGTGCTGATCCGGTCGTATTCCTTGCCGATTAAATCTTCCATTTCAAAATCGAGGGTGTTGCATAAGGCTGTCAGGTAGAAGAGGTGTTTGCCCAGTTCCTCGGCAATAACCTCGCGGCAGTGTTCGCACATTTTCCCTTTAATATGGGAATCCATGTATTTGCTGCATTCCTTCAGGGTGGTTGAAGGTGGGAACTGTTTCTTGCTGGCGATGATTGAAATGCATCCACAATCGGTGACCGTTTTTATAACGCTGCGGTTAACCCGGGCCGTTGATTCCTGGTATTTTGAGAGGCAGTCAAGGATGCTGCGGTGGCGGATTAAAACTTCTGAAACCATATCCTGGAAATTTCCGATTACTTCATTATCCTTCATCTGCTGGTCACCTCGGTTTTTGATTGAACATGTCTACATAATTATACTTTTATAGTTCTTGCCATGTCAACTGTTGGGGTGAGAAAAGATTGTAATGGCAGGCTATTTCCCTTTATTAGGCTGCTGATAGTTAAAATAGTGAAGAATGTTCTAAAATCTCCAAAATTTAATGTTGTCATATTTAGAAGGATGTGTTAAACTAATTGTTTAATTGACAGATTCTTCCCACTGTGCTATTATATTTTGAGAGAGATCTATCCATTACCAGGTTACCGGGGGGCGAGATATTGTTCAGTGTTGGAGACAGGGTTGTATATCCCATGCATGGTGCAGGTGTTATTGAATCGATCGAAGAGAAAGAAATTCTCGGCGCAAGGAAGAAATACTATGTGATGAAGCTGCCCCTTGGAGAAATGAAAGTTTTAATTCCCACCGATAGCATTTCCCAGGTTGGCCTGCGCGGTGTAATTGAAAAGGAAGAGGTATCGCAGGTTTTGATTGTTTTAAAGGGCGATCAGCCTGAGCTTTCCACAAACTGGAACAGGCGTTATCGCAATCACCTGGAAAAGATTAAAAGCGGCGATATTTTCGAGGTTGCAGAGGTAGTACGTAACCTGATGTTGCGCGATCGTGAAAAAGGCCTGTCAACAGGTGAAAGTAAAATGCTCGATACGGCCCGCCAGATATTGATCAGTGAGTTAATTTTAGTCCAGGAACAGGAGCAGTCTGAAATTGCCACTGCGCTGGATGACATCTTCGAACAGGCTGCCAAGTGAGCTTCCGGCAGCTTTTTTTATTGCATTATATGCTGATTTGCCTTGATTCCGGGGAAAACTATGAGTTATAATGTGACAAATGGTTCCCCGTTTTTTTGTATTCTTTTATCCAAATCATGTTAAGGCTGGTTTTTAAAATATTCTGCAAGGGAGGTGAAAAAGATGGTCAATAAGATTTTAAGGATTGTTGGCACGGTGCTGGGTGTGGTGTTAGGTGTGTATCTTTTTGTATTTCTGCTGCCCTTTATTACATATTTTATTGATATCCCAACGGGAGTATATTCTACCCCGGTTACTATCGGATACTATGCAATAGGCGGCATTCTGGGCGGACTCATACTTTACCTTCTTACACCGGTTTTTATTTATATCTTCAACCGCATCCTTTCATGGGCTGACAGCAAGTTGAAAGCGGTACCGACCCAGGATATTGCCCTGGTGGT
>SKWE01000087.1 GCA_007129055.1 Syntrophomonadaceae bacterium | reverse complement strand
TACATTTATCTAAAATTTATCTAAAGTAATATTTTTATTGACCTATAGTTATGGTTGAACCCTGTTCAATTTCTATTTCGCTCTGGCCAAATACAACTTCCAGTTCGTAATCCAGGCCGATTAAATCGTAGACCCCGGGCCTAATAAATATAAACCTGCTTAACCCTGCCGGTAAAACTTCTGCCCCGAGCATATCAGCGTCAATTATTTTTTCTGCAACATCTTCTCCCAGGGGATCTTCTTCAAAATCAATACTGCCGCTTTCCAGGATGGAGAGGAAAGCAATATCACCCTCGGTCAGGTTTCTGAAAAGAACCGGCACTTTATCGTCGCCGCCAATTTGAATGCTAATGCTTTCATCAAAATTCCTGGCAGCATTAATTATATAGTTTTCAAAGGTGAAAAAGAGAGCCGTGTATTGTCCTTCAGGAAGCAGGAAAGTATACGTTTCCCCTGGCTCTATAACTTCATCACCTAAGAGTTCTTCACCCCACTCATCAAGGTTGTCACCGTAAAATACGGCAAAAGAAACTATTATTTCTTCTGTGTTGTTTGTTACATCAACCGATATTTCATCTTCGGCAACTTCTGTTCCGTTATTTCCACAGGCGACTGCCACGAAAAGGCAACCAATTAAAATCAGGGACAATATTATCTTTTTTGTCATAAAGAACCTCCGTTATACTTAATCCTGGTCCAGTTTACATAAATATTAAAACTAACAATGATTATTAAATAACTTTCGAGCTTGCCTTAGTCATTTTACCATATCTGTTTTTATAATCAAGTAATGCTGTCTAAAAAACAATTATCAAGTATAATAGACTGCAGGCATAGTTCTGTCAACGGAACGGGGTATTATAGATGAAGCAGCAAAGCGAAAGACTGGGTTTTGACCCAATCCAAAAAATATTGGCCAGGCTGGCAGTACCTGCAACTGTAGGCATGCTGGTTATGGCTTTACACAGCGTTATTGATACTGTTTATATAGCCAGGGGTGTTGGAACAATTGGCGTTGCCGCCGTAGCCATATCGTTCCCGGTACAGATCCTGTTTTATGCCCTTGGCGGCGCGCTCGGCATTGGCGGTAGTTCTGTCATATCAAGAGCCCTCGGCGCCAAAAATTTAGAAAAAGCAAACCAGACCCTGGGCAATATTATCAGCCTGGTAGTCGTTATTGGCTTCAGCGGTGCCTTTTTCGGGCTTTATTACATGGAACCGATGCTGCTTTTATTTGGAGCCAGTGAAATTATCATGCTTCCTGCCGAAGAATATCTTGGCATTCTGCTATACGGTATCACCTTCCTTGTTTTAGGGTTTTCAATTAACAATGTTGTGCGGGCTGAAGGCAACTCTAAAACAGCCATGCTTTCCATGATTATGTCGTCGCTGTTAAATATTATACTTACGCCCATCTTCATGTTCGCCCTGCAGCTTGGAATGCGCGGGGCTGCTTATGGAACTGTCATGGCCCAGGGCATTACAGCTATCTACCTGCTTTATTACTTATACAGCGGGAGAAGCACCCTCTCGATCCGGGTAAAATATTTCTACCCGCGGTTACAGATCATCCGGGAAATGCTGGCTGTCGGTGCATCTGCTTTTATTCGCCAGGGTTCGGCAAGCCTGATGCTGATCGTTGCCAACAACCTGCTTATCCTTTACGGGGGAGAATTGGCCATCGCTGTTCTCGGTATAATTCACAGGATCATGATGTTTACCCTGATGCCCATTCTGGGAATAGTCCAGGGAATGATGCCCATTGTAGGGTTCAATTACGGGGCAAAAAAATTACTGCGGGTTAAAGAATCGATAGTATTATCAATGAAAATTTCAACAGCAATCGCCCTTTTTGCTTTTCTATTGGTGATGACTGTTCCCGGCCTGCTGATGAGAGTTTTCACCACAGATCCAGCTGCCATAGAAATGGGTAAAATAGCTTTGAGGGTTATTTTTACCCTTTCCTTCACGGTGGGCATGCAAATGGTTACAGCAGGAGTTTTTCAGGCCCTGGGCAAAGCAAGGGAAGCATTTCTTATTTCAATGGCCAGGCAAATCCTGTTTCTGATACCGCTATTACTGTTGCTGCCCCTGCAGTTGGGATTGACAGGTATCTGGCTTGCCTTTCCCCTGGCCGATCTTCTCTCCGTGGCGCTGACTTTCTTGCTGATCCACCGGCACAGGAAATACTTTTTTACAGGCAGCCAGAAACAGGTTGCTGCCAAGTAAAGCGCAGGCAATTTAACCCGTGCACAGGGGAAAAAACGGCCATAGAATTTTTTTATCACAAAAATGAGGTGCAGTTTTGCTTAACTGGATCGGTTCAGACTTCATAGAAGGCGCAGGGGTTATAATCTCTATATTTTTGATTATTTACCTGATCCGGAACAAGTGGAAAATGTACTGGGTATTACTGATTGCCATAGCTGTCCTGGCTATTACCAATAGCAGCACAGGATCAGAAAACCTGGCCATTCTTTACCATTCGTTAACCAGCTATACAGCCTTCTACCTGGTATCAATGGTTGTGGCAATTGTCCTCATGGGACACCTGCACCAGGAGATCGGGGCGATGCAGCAGCTGGTAGACAACCTACGCTACCTGGTCAGGGATCCACGGGCGTTGTTGATGATTTTCCCCGCCACCATATCACTCTTCTCCACGGTTCCCGGGGGCGCAATTATATCGGCGCCCATGGTTGAAGAAACAGGCCAGAAACTTAATATGTCACCCACCGAACTGGCCATGTCGAACATGGTATACCGTCACCTGATTGTGCTGATTACCCCCTTTAACTCCAGCCTGGTCCTGGCATCCGGTATTACAGGCATCAGCATAGCAGGCTACCTGGGTTTTACCGTTCCCGTTATTGCCATCGTATTTTTAATTGCCACCATCATCCTTTTCTACCGCTACCCACGCAGCAGCATTGAAGAATCTGAACCCCGTGAAAAGGGAAGAACAAAACCGGCCCTGGCTGCAGTATTAACTTCCGCAGCCCCTTACCTGCTGGCCATGGTTCTCGGACTGGCATTCGGGGTATTCTTTCCCCTGGCCCTGCTGGCAGGGATTGCAGTCTGCTTTTTCATAAACCTGCCGGTTGAAGGTAAAACAGAAGCCCTGCGCAGCCGCTTCTTAATCCTATTAAAGGGTTTTAACTGGCCAATAGCGCTGTCAACGCTAACCATTGTCGTTTACAAAGATTTTATGCTGGAAGCAGAATCCTTCCAGCAGGCTGTCTTCTTCCTGGTTGAACAGGGTCTGCCCCTGATGGTGCTTATAGTGGTACTGCCATTTATTACGGGATTTATCACCGGGAATAATACGGCATCGCTGGGCATCGCCCTGCCGGTCCTGATACCCTTTCTCGGCCCGGAAATGTTTTCTGTCCGCTACTTTGGCATTATATACCTTAGCTCTTACGCCGGTTACTTCGGTTCGCCCGTTCACCTCTGCACCTACCTGACCAATGAATACTTCAAAACTCCACTCTATTCCCTGATTAAGCAGGTAAATATCTACGGGGCAATAATGCTGATGGTCGGTTTGATCCTGGCTATTTTCTATTAACAACTGCTGTAATGAAACGGCGGGGAAGACAAAGTTGTCGGCAAAAGTTATCCGTGATAAAATCCATATGTTGCAAATATTAATTACCGCATATTAGTTTAACGATCTAGAAAGTACTTACCAAAGGTAGTGATCAGTTGACAAGTGAAAATATCCATCGCCTGGAGTTAAACGGCCGCCAGATAATCCTGGTCGGCACAGCTCATATATCTAAGAAGAGCGCCGAAGAGGTAAAAGAGATCATAGAAGAGGAAAACCCCGACACTGTCTGCATTGAGCTGTGCCAGGCCCGTTACCAGGCCATGATTGATACAGACAGGTGGAAGAATACAGATATTTTTAAAATTTTAAAAGAGCGGAAAGCCTTCCTGCTGCTGGCTAATTTAATTGTTTCCTCTTACCAGAAAAGGCTGGCCAGGCAGTTTGGAGTGGAACCTGGCCTTGAAATGAAGCAGGGCATCCTTTCTGCCAAAGAAATAGGGGCTGAAATTTGCCTGGCAGACAGGGATATCCAGGTTACCATGCTTAGATTGTGGCGCAACGTGGGATTTTTCGGCAAGCTGAAACTATTTTTCCAGCTCATGCTCAGCCTGTTCATGGGTGAAGAGCTAACCGAAGAAGATATTGAAAAAATGAAAAGTAAGGATATGCTAAGCGCCGCCCTTGATGAGCTGGCCGGATCCTTCCCCCAGCTTAAATCGATCATCATTGATGAGCGCGACAAATATCTTGCACAAAAAATAAAAACAGCTCCCGGCGAAAAGATTGTAGCCATTTTGGGTGCGGGACATATACCGGGAATCAAGGAAGAAATCCATAAAGAACATGACCTGGAAAAACTTTCAACTATAAAGGCGGCATCAAAATCAACAAAGGTTATTGCATGGCTGATTCCGCTGCTGATTATCAGCATAATTGCCGCTACCTTTTCCGTCGACAGGGCCACGGGAGTTGAGCAGATGGTCAGCTGGGTTCTATGGAACGGATCGCTCGGTGTCCTGGGAGCAGCGCTCGCCTTTGCCCATCCCCTGGCCATTTTAACCGCATTTATAGCCGCCCCGATCAGCTCCCTCAGCCCCCTGCTGGCCGCAGGCTGGTTTGCCGGGATTACTGAAGCTTTCATGAGAAAACCGAGTGTGGAAGATTTTGAAAATCTATCCGAAGATATTCAGACTTTAAAAGGCTTCTGGCGCAACAAGGTTACCCATATCCTGCTGGTCGTGGTTTTTGCCAACCTGGGCAGCACAATCGGGACGATCGTAGGCGGGGCAGACGTTATCAGGAGATTTATCAATACCTTTTTCGGCTAGCTTTAATATTTTTCCATAGCCCAAGTGAAAGCCAGCCCCTTCGGGCTGGCTTTTTAACCTCTTTTTATCCTAGTGAGCCAGATAATTTTTATGCGCTTCGATCAGCGAGGAAGTAAGCAGCAAGCGCTGCCGTTACGGGCACAGCGAAAATAAGGCCGATACTGCCGGCCACACCGCGCACGAATTCAGTTGCTATCAGGTCCATGTTGATCACTTTCAGGTAATCAATTTCATAGCCCATCACCAGCAGCAACATGGGGATTGCTGCACCCACGTAGGCCAGGATTAGGGTATTGGCCATGGTTCCCATAACATCCTGCCCTACATTCAAGGCTCCTCTAAACAGTTCCCGGGGCGCTATATCAGGACAGGCCTGTTTAATCTCTGCTGCCGCGGAAGCAACGGACATACCGATATCTATAATCGCACCAAGGGAACCGATAATAATTCCGGCAAAGAGCAGCCCCCTGAAATCTATGGTGTGATCCATAAAATAAAGCATCTGGGCTTCGTGGGTTCCAAAACCGGTCAGCCTGGCCAGGCTGCCTGCCCAAAAAGCCATTAGGCCGGCAACTACCACCCCGCTGATTGTTCCCACGATGGCAACAAGAGATTTTTTATTAAAACCGCCGATAACCAATAGGGTAAAGGTAACGGCCAGTGTAGCGGTAAATACAGCAAGCAGAATTGGGCTGTAGCCCATCAGGAGCAGGGGAAGCAGGAACCTGAATACCAGCAAAATTGTAACGCCAAGCGTTATAATTGTCTTTAAACCCTTCATCCGGCCGACAAGCAGCAGGGCAACCAGGAACACGGCAACCAGGTAATAAACTCCGCGATCGCGCGCCATATCCTGCACGTAAGCCCGCTCGAAGGACCCCTCTTCACCCACTGTTACAACAATTACCTCCTGGCCCTCTTCCAGGAGGAAATCAAAAACAGGATCCCCGGCAAAAAAGGTATTAAAAATCCTTATTTCCTCACCGCTGTATGGTCCGCTTGTCAGGCGGACAGTAACTTCCTGCTCGATAATAGTATAATAATCATGCTCCTCTTCTCTACTCTCATCAACTTCCAGCACACGGCCCCGGTAGAAGAACTCCTTTTCCGGTTCGTAGTGTTCATCATCGAATTGGGCTCCTGCCGGTAGGGCGAATAAAAGAATTGCTAAAAAAGCAAATAAGATATTCCTCATCTTTAAACCTCCTGTCCCTGACAATGATTCGGGCAAACAAAAAGAACAGCTCCGGACATAAAAACAGGAACTGCCCCTTATTTTTTAGCGTCCCACAAAGAGCTGGGTATAGTAATGGCTGCCATCGCTCTTTACATGGATGCCAATTCCCACATACTTATAGTTACTGCCTAAAATATTATCGCGGTGCCCGGGTGAATTCATTAAAGAGTTGTGAGCAGCGCTGACTGACCCACTGGAATTCATGGCCAGGTTTTCTCCCGCAGAACGGTAGCTGATTCCAAAATTTCTTAAAAGCCCTTCCAGGCCCCCGTACCGTGGAGAGGTGTGGCTGAAGTAGCTGTTGTCAACCATATCCTTGCTTTTCGCCCTGGCAGCACGGGTAAGTTCACTGCAGACCTGGAGCTGGGAAAGGCCGGCATTACCGCGGGCCTGGTTAACCAGGTTTAACATCTCCCGCTCCTTGGAGCTGAGTGCCGAACTGCCGCCGGTTGTCCCGGATGCCACCTGGCTTGATGTTGAGGATGAACTGCCGACAGTGGAAGGTGGTGCATCAGGATTGTCTGTTTTTAATTCAGGACCTTTCTCGGCGTCAATCTCTTCCCCGGGATTTTTAAAACTAAAAACAACTTTATTTTTATCATGCTCATAGATCAGGGTATAATAATTAATCCCTTCAATATCATTTTCTGCAGGCAGACCGCCTTCTCCCTCGATTGTATACATGATTGAATCAGGATTATTAGCTTCAACCATGTACAGCAGCACTGGCAATAGCAGAAGCAAGCTTAAAAACAGGGCCAGGTGCAGGTATCTTTTTAACCTCATCTGCCTGTATCCTTTCCACATGTTGAGTAATTTAAGTAAATAAACATTCGCCATCACCTGTTCTTTATTCTACCAGCCTATTATACCAAATCCAGTTATGATCTGCAGATCAGGTTCAGGTAGAATACGACAACCCCTTCCAGCTTGGCTGCCGGGATTCTTTCATCAATCCCGTGAATACTGCGCAGCTCATCTTTGCTCATCCGGATCGGCGAAAACCGCAGTACATTGTCACAGATGGCGCAGTAGTGACGTGAATCTGATGCGCCCAGCATAATGTAGGGAGTGACAATGGTTCCTTCAAAAGTTTGCTCTACAGTTTCTTTCAGCTTTTTATAGGCGGTTGATGAAGTGCTTGACGATGGTGAAGCGTTATGACCGTGAACAATATTTACTTCCAATTTATAAGGCTCTTTGGCGTTTAGAGATTTTTTTACCGCTTTTTCCGCGTTACTCTTCACATGCTTAAGCGCATTTTCCAGGGGATCAGCAGCCGACAGACGCAGGTTGGCAACTGCCCTAACTTTTTCCGGAAGAACATTGCTGGCCCTGCTTCCCTCGGCCATTGTAAACACACAGGTGGTCCTGCACAGGGCATTAAGCTCCCTGCTTAAAGCGGGCAGCACAACCTTCAACAGAGGCTTGAATAACCAGAGGTTGGCAAAAATAATTTTAAAACCGAAGGGCATGTGCCTGCCCAGCACTGCAAACATTTCCAGCACCTCACCGGGCAGGTAAACGGGAAAGGGGTTTTTATTAAGGCGCAGGATTACTTTGCTCAGCTCGCTTAAGGGAGTTACCGGGCCGGGTGTTGAGGAATGGCCGCCGCTGCCGTGCAGCAATACTTCTATGTCTGCCACTCCTTTTTCTGACATACCGACAACTGCTATGGGCTGCTTAATACCGGGAAAAACACCTTCTACAATTGCTCCTCCCTCATCAAGGACAGCTTCGGGGCGAACGCCCTTCTCCCTTAAATGTTCAACAATGGACAGGGCCCCTTTCCCCATCGTTTCCTCGTCATGGCCAAAAGAAAGGTATATATCGCGCTGCGGGGTAAAACCTTCCTTCACCAAAAGCTCTACTGCTTCGAATATACCGCAGAGGGTTGCCTTCGTATCAAGGGTTCCGCGACCCCAGATAACCTCATCTTCTATAATCCCATCAAAGGGAGGATATTTCCAATCTCCGGCATCGGCCGGCACGACATCATAATGAGCCATCAAAACCAGCGGCTTGTCGTCAGATACACCTTTCCACCTGTAAAGCAGTGAGTGCTCATCGATCAGATCTTTTTCAAGAGCCCTGTGGCTCTCGGGGTATAAAGCTTCAAGCAGGCTTCGAAACCTTACGAACTCGCTATACTCACTTTCACCTTCGGGCGGCTCGTTTTCTGCTGCCTGCTTTTTCTTATAGCCCATGGAAACAGTTTTGCAGCGCACCATTTCAGCCAGGTGTTCTGCGGCTGCTGCTGCATCTACCTTTCGTTTATCTGCTGCCGTGGTTTCACCATGATCTGCTGCTGCTTCAGGCTTATAAGTTGCTGCCCTGGCTAAAAGAACTGCGATTAGCAGAACGAGGATTCCAATTACCAGTGTTGTCGTCATCGCACCGATGCCTCCTTAAATTAGATTGCGGTTATACATCAGCCTTGCAGCACCGATTGCCGAAAGGGCGCTGACGGGGATGAGAATCCCTACCGGTGCGGTGGGGACAATTAAGAATATGATGACCATCAGGGTAACCGGGACAACGGCCAGCTTCCAATTTTTCGATATATAAAGATAACCCAGCGCCCCGAACAGGGCAGGCAGAATGTTTTCAAATGCCGGCTGCAGGGTGGGTGAAGCTAAAATGGGAGTTAGCTGGACAAAAAGCAGAACACCCAACACCAAAATCAGGTTGGTGACCATGGAAGAAGTCGCCACGGCAATGGTTGATAGAACCTCACCCTGCTCTGAGCCCGGTTCTGTTTCAGTGATCTCCAGGGCGTTTAAGGCGCAGGGCACCTTCAGGTTGGTCAGATTGCCGGTAGTAAAGGCCAGGTATGTAGCGCCGCTTCCCAGCATGGGGGAAAAGGTAATCACCTCAATGATGCCGATAGGGACATAAATCATCATGATCGGCAGCAGCCCACCCAGCAGGGGGCCTGCAGTGGGCCAGGTATTAAAAAACAGGGAGATGGAGATAGGAACAGCCAGGATAACCAGGAGTGCCGTACTCATCCAGATTCGGCCCATGCGGTGAATTGAAACTTCGTATGCGGCATTGCCGGAATTATTTACGCTGCTGTCAATAGTACTTGCTGTTTCCCTTGTCATATACTTAACCTCCCAGCAGTCCGCTGTATAGGATTGATAATGCCATGGCACCGATCATGCTAAGCGGCAGGGCAAAATCTTTAAAAGCTTTCAAGCCTGCCCGCTGTTCTATCTGAATACAGATTACCATCAACAGGGCCGAGGAAAAGAGGGTTAGGATTGATACCATGCCGCCTGCCAGGGCGCTGCCGAGGAAAGACGATATCAGGCCGACAAACATGGCTGAAACCAGCAGGGCCCCCCAGCGATTATCTTCGGCCTTGATCTGGTTAACCTTCCCCTGCAGTTTTTTAAAGTAAGCAATAATAAATATTGGTCCGGACATAATTCCCAGGGTCATAACCCAGACAATCACCGAAAATACACCCACCGGCACTGCCGCTCCCATCAGGCTGGCCCCCGTAGCCTGGGCTGCCGCTTCGGCTGCCGGAAGCTCGTAAGTAACAGCCCCGATTACTGAAAGACGAATCCAGGGCAGGGCCAGGCCCAGGGCCCCGGAAAGGGTCAGCATGGTTAACAGGATTGAAAGTGAAGGCACAAGGGTGAAAACTGCGCTCGATAAAACCGTTTTGCGCATCTTCTCTTCGGGAATTCCTCTTCGTCTTCCTTCCCTCCAGGCCTTACGCAGAAACACTATACACTGGATAGTAACAAACAGGGCAACAATTGCTCCAAGCACGAACATGAAGGCGCTATTCCTGTAATCATCCACTGCACTTCCTCCTTCAACTTTTAATTAGACATGACGCATAATAATATGCTGCAGCACCTGCCAGGATTTATCATTCTTCTTGAGTTGTCAGGTATGTAGATAAAAAC
>SKWE01000230.1 GCA_007129055.1 Syntrophomonadaceae bacterium | reverse complement strand
TCAATTTTAAATCCGGCCATCCGTTCTGCTTCTTCAACTGCAGCGGCTATTGACTCAACTGTTTTTTCCAGATCGACAATAACCCCTTTACGTACACCATCGGAAGGGCTCAGTCCTAAGCCGACAATGTTAACAGTACCGTCGGGACGGGGTTCGCCGAGCCCAACCCTTATCTCAGCTGTGCCTACATCAATACCGACAATATAGTTTCTCTTATTCAAATCAATTCCCCCTTACCCTTCCCAGCATGGTGCATAGACTACAAACTACTAAATTATTCAACACATTTCAACTATTTCCTTTTTTTTTATTGATCCACCTCCTTTTCCACTAAAACCTCTTTTTTGGAAACAACTAGTCTGTTACCTGACCTTACATCCAGTTTTGCCTCAGTATCTTCGGGGAGATGCAGCAGACTTTCTTTGACCAGTTTTAGTTTTTGTTCCAAGTCGGTAGCATTACCCAACCATATTTCCAATCCGTCCCCGGTATGCAAAACCAGATTATAGCTATCAGTAAGGTCCATCTGCACTATTTCCAACCAGTCTTCCCTGATTTCGGCTTCGAAAAAACGTTTCAGCAGGTCTCTCCTGGCCGAACATAAAATGGGAAAACCGGGAACCACCATTTTTCCCTCAATTCCGGTAATTAGCGGCAACCATTCAACAGGTTCCCCACTGTTTGAAAAACAAACTGCCTCCCGGTCAATCATCCAAAATCCATCAGCTGTCATAATATAGCCAACAGGTTTTCGCTCTAACACATTTATAACTATTGAGTCAGGCAGTGTCCTGCTGATTTCAATCGCTTTAACCACAGGGTATTCGCTGGTAATTCGCTCAAAAACCTTATTCTCCCGAATCAAAAAGATGCTATTCCCTTTCTTGATACCACCGGCCCTGACCAGCTCTTCTGCGGTAACCTCACCGGCTCCCACTACTTTAATATCAGTTACCCGGAAGTATGATTCGCCTTCCCTTAGCAATAAAACCAAGGCAGCAAAAAGGACTACGAACAGCAAGCTGCGGAACACTTTTCTGCCCCGGTTTTTTTGGACAGGTTTATCTTTTACCAGTTTTAAGTGATCCGACTTTTTCTTCACCGCTTAAATCTCCTCACCCACTACCTTTACTTCGGGCTGTAGTTCAATATCATATTTCTCTTTCACCATGCTTCTAACCGTATCCATCAGGTTCAGGATATCACTTGCCGTGGCATCGCCCCGGTTTACGATAAAGTTTGCATGCTTGGTAGAAACTTCAGCTCCGCCAATCCGCATGCCTTTGGCACCGGCATTTTCAATCAATCTGCCGGCAGGCTGTTCCGGCAGGTTGCGAAATACAGAACCTGCGCTTGGCAGGCTGGGATGGCGGCGACGCCTTTCCGCGAGAAAGTATTCCATTTTCTCTAGCGATTCTTCCTTTTTACCTCTTTCTAACTGAATTGATGCTTCCACTATTACACCCCTCCCTAAAAGATTGCTCCACCTGTAAGCGAAGGAAAGCTGTTCTTTATCCAGGACCAGCGCTTCTCCTTCCAGAGAAACCAGCTTAACCGAGCTTACTTTCTCTCCTATATATCCACCAAAAGAACCAGCATTCATGATTATTGCCCCGCCAAGAGAACCCGGTATACCAACCATGAATTCACATCCACATAAAGCTTCTTCGGCAGCCATCCGGGCTACATATGTCATCGGTGTCCCTGCGCCAACTATTAGCAAATCGCCTTTACACTGAAGATAGCAAAAGGCATCCCCAATTTTGACTACCAAACCCCGAATTCCACCATCTCGCACCAGCAGGTTGCTGCCATTTCCGATGATCTGCAGCGGTAGATTGTGCTTCCGGCTGAAACGGACTATTTCTATTATCTCGTCCACATTAACCGGGCAGAGAAAATAGTCGGCCGGACCCCCAACTTCCCATGATGTATGCAACGCCAGGGGTTCATTTACTTTCACACCTTCTTTTAGCTTAGGACCCAGTTCCAGGACAACATTCATGACGCAACCTCCTGCAGGCATTTGTAAATTCTTTCTGCCGCATCGGTAATGCCCAGTTTTTTGCTATTCACGCTCATCGTTTCCAAAGTTTCAGGTCCACGGATTAGTTTTTCTATTTCTTCGTGCAGACGCTTATGATCAAAATCCTTCTCTTCAATTAACACGGCTGCACCCCGATCAGATAAAAGCCTGGCGTTGTAATACTGGTGATTATTTACCACGTTGGGTGAAGGTATTAAGATAGACGGAATTCCCAAAGCTGTTAATTCAGCCAGGGTTGTTGCACCGCTTCTTGTAATTGCCAGGTTAGCCGCCGCAAGAGCATAAGGCATATCATCAAGATAGGGATATACTTTAACCCTGGCAGGCAGGTTATCAAGTTCTTTAATAACGTCACTGTAATAAATATCTCCTGTAACATAGATTAAGGTTGCCTTTTGAGGCATCAGGCCATTTTTCAGAAAACCTGTAACTACCTGGTTTAGTTTTAAAGCGCCCCTGCTGCCGCCGTAGACCAGGATGTTCATCCCTGCAGGGTTAAGGTCAAATTTCAGGCAGCCTTCTTCGCGACTGATCG
>SKWE01000099.1 GCA_007129055.1 Syntrophomonadaceae bacterium | reverse complement strand
TTGTCTATCCCATACTAATATTTTCCAGCGCCGATGAACACTCTGTTATCAATATCAACAATGAAACAACGCGAAAAGAATATGTTACTTCATTAGTTGCAAGCCTCGAATCGGCTAAAAGCTAAAGCAAAATTATTTCCAGGGGGCGGTAAAAATGGGTAATCGCAAACCGATGCTGCTAATAGCCCTTGGGTTGGCCGGGGTGAGCTATATAAAATGGTTTAAGTGGGTAATCAAACTTCAACTTGCAGTTTTAGCAGTAACCCTGATATTTATCGCTATTGTGGTTGCTATAAATTACGGGCCTTTCTAAATTTACTTAACCTGCTTTTTTACTGCCCAGCAGGTGAAAAATTGATTTTGTATCCGGATCTACATTGCCGAAGAAGATAAAAATCAGGACCTCTTCTAAAAAACCAATGATGTATATGATCGCGCCAAGGCGAACCAGTAGAGTTGTATCAATCCAGAATGAAACAACCACGATAACGAAAACCATAACTGCATTCCAGCGCAAGATCATGGTATGCATCATTACCGGACGGCGGAAGAGAATCCCAGAAAGAATAAAGGAAAACCCGAGCAGGGAGAAAAAAACGATCAGGTAGATTGAGTTGGCGGAAATAGCTTCCGGCTGTAATAAATAGAGAAAATAAGCCGAAGACACATAGAATAAAAGATCCGCCAGGGAATCAAGTTCCTTGCCAAAATGGGATACCTGGTTCAGTTTACGGGCGGCAATACCATCGAAAAAATCCGTTGAACCGACAATGATGTAGGTGATTAAAAATACCTGGTTCAAGCCAAAGTAGAGCAGCAGGTAGAGCAGCGGCAAAAAGACAATTCTTGATGCAGAAAGCAGGTTAGGCAGGGTTAGCTTTACTGGCATATTTTTGGCTCCTTTTTAACCGGATGGCTAAGTATACTAAAGAAAAGTGAAGTTGTCTACATCAAAAAGCCCGCGATCTGTTATTTTCAAAGATGGAATAACCGGTAAGGCTAAAAAGGCCAGGGTTAGAAACGGCTGGGGCAAACCACTTCCCAGCGCTTTCGCTGCGTTTAATAGTTTATCCATCGCTTCAGCCACAACAGGGGCTTGTTCAAGAGACATCAGTCCGGCTATTTGAAGCGACAGGGAAGCCAGTGTTTCACCGTTTTCGTTAACAGCAACAAAACCGCCGCCCATTTTAATCAGCTCATTGACCGCTGCAGCCATGGCCTTTTCTTCCACTCCGGCTACCAGGATATTGTGGGAATCGTGGGCAACGGTTGAAGCCAGCGCACCCCTGTTAAGCTCCAGCCCTTTAACGAGAGCGACAGCCATCCTGCCACTGGCATGGTGCCTTTCAATAACCGCTATTTTATTTAGCCCTGCCCCGGGGTTTGCCCTGACAAAACCGCCTTCACTTCTTTCCAGGTCCAGGTAGAGCTTTTCAGTTACCAGTTGTCCTGGAACTACTCCGATGACAGGCACGTCACCGGCTCCCGGGTTATAACCAAAATCATCCGCTTTTAATTCGGATAATACATTTACCGACTGCAAAGCCTCGCCGGGAAAATTATTTTTCTCAATATCCAGGATGGTGCTACCCTGCCTGGCCGCCAACACTCCGTTTTTAACAACCATCTCTGCTTTAAAGTCTTTCAGGTTATTAAATACGACTATGTCGGCCAGGAACCCCGGTGCCAGGGCTCCGCGATCGTATAGCCTGTAATGTGCAGCGGCATTGATTGTAGCCATTTTTATCAGCATTACCGGATCTGAACCCATTTTAACGGCAGTTTTCAGTAGGTCATCTAAATGCCCCTTGCTGATCAACTCAGCCGCTTCACGGTCATCATTACCAAACATGAAGCTGTCAACATTACCGGCATTTACCAGCGGCAAAAGCTCTTCCAGGCTGGAAGATGCAGACCCATGCCTGATAATTACTTTCATCCCGCAGTTTATTTTTTCAAGCGCTTCATCCGCAGTAATTGTTTCGTGGTCGGTTGATATCCCGGCTGCAAGGTAAGCCTGAAGCTCGCTACCGCTTAAACCCGGCGCATGGCCATCCACCACTTTTCCAATTCTATGGGAGGCAAGAATTTTTTCCATCACCTCCGGGTCGCCCTCCAGGACCCCGGGATAATTCATCATTTCACCCAGGCCTACCACACCCGGATGCTGCAGCAGTTTTTCCACCTGCGCAGCATCTATTTCTGCCCCTGCAGTTTCCATGTTTGTCGCCGGCACGCAGGAAGGAACGGTGGAAAAAAAGTCGCAGGGCAGGTTTTCAGCCGCTTTTAACATCATCTCCACCCCCTTAACACCCAGGACGTTGGCCACTTCATGGGGATCGTTAATGACGCTGGTAGTGCCTCGGGCAACTATTATGCGGGCCAGCTCGGCAGGTTGTAACAGTGTGCTTTCAATATGCAGGTGGGCATCAATCAAACCCGGAGTAAGGTATTTTCCTTCCAGGTCAATTATCTCTTTCCCCTGTTTATATTCCCTGCCAATAGCTGCAATAATGGTGCCTTTTATGGCCAGGTTGGTTTCATTTATTTCTCCGTTAAAGACATTTACTACCCGTCCGTTTGTTAATAACAGGTCGGCCGGTTCATCGCCCCGGGCCACGGCAATAACCTCTTTCATCTCTTCCAGGTTGCTCAGCGGATATAATTTCATAATCTACCTCCTGCTTGGATAATATATGTAAATTTAGACAATCCATTATTATTAATAACAGTCCTTGCATAGTTTCTTAAGTTTGCTGATTAAGCCATTACCGGTTACATCTCAGGTAATGGCTCTATTTAGCCTGATTACGAAATCTTTACTCGCTGATCGCTCAGGCTGGAACTGCAGCGGTTCAGCTTCGACCCTGCGCCTGAGTTCCCCTCGTGATAAGCTCATCCTAAGCTCCCACTCGGTGGCCGACTTCCTGTCGGCCAACCCGCTTCAGGTCTTGCTTCACAGGCATTTCCATGCCTTCACTTTATACTCGCTTCAGCTTTCGTTATCAGGTTTGTTGCCTGGGTGATAACGCAGGCCTGGTAATAGATAGTTCTATAAAGAATTAATTCACTAGAAGTAGGGTTACTTCCTCCATAGCAGGGAACCCTTCTTAACTTTCTTTTGTCATAGTTAGTGAAGGCCGTTAAAAGGAGAGGATTAACTATGAAAAATATTCGAGCCTGTTTTGCTGCAGGAGTTGTGATTACTATCATGCTGGCCGCACTATTAATTCCGGGAGGTTGTGCCTTGTTTGAAACTACTGAAGGGCAGGCAGCGCCGGTTGAGGAACTTGACGAGCGTTTAGTGCAGGCCAATAACCGTCTTGGCTTTAAAATTATGGACGAACTGTCAAATGGAAATAACGATAATATTTTTATATCCCCGTCGAGTATACTTACCGCCCTGGCCATGACCTACAACGGGGCGGAAGGGGAAACACGCATCGCGATGGAGAAAACACTGGGGTTTGAGGAGATGTCACTTGATGAAATAAATAGCGCCTTTGCAGATCTTTTAACCCTGCTTAACAACCCTGATCCGCAGGTAGAATTAGCGCTGGCCAATTCGCTGTGGGCAAGGGAAGGTGTAAATTTCCACAGCGATTTTATGGAACGCAACAGTGAGTATTACAAAGCGGAAGTTGCTGAAATTGATTTCGACCAGGACGATGCTGCCGACATTATAAACAGCTGGGTGAAAGATAAAACCGGTGGAAAAATTGAAGACCTGGTTGAGCCGCCTATCGATCCAGATAGCATTCTTTTCCTGATCAATGCAATCTACTTTAAAGGGGAATGGACCAATAAATTTGACCCCGATGAAACAAGGGAAGTTCCTTTTACCCTGGCTGACGGCAGCCAGGTAGACCATCCACTGATGTTTAAATACAGCAGTTTTGATTATTTCCAAAGCGACCTGTTCCAGGCAGTAAGGCTGCCTTACGGAGAAAACGAGCGCCTGGGCATGTACATCTTCTTACCCAGGGAAGGAGTCTCAAAGGAAGAGTTATACCGGAAACTACAGGACGAACCATGGAAGAAACAGATCGAAAGGTTCTATTCCATGGAAGGTGAAGTAGGTTTGCCGCGCTTTCAGTTTGAATATGAAGTTTCCCTGAACCAAACCCTTGAAGCGCTTGGTATGGGAATTGCTTTTGATCAAAACCAGGCTGATTTCAGTGGAATTCGCCCTGCCCCGCCTGAAACTTTTATCAGCGAAGTTAAACATAAATCCTTTATCGAGGTGAACGAAGAAGGCACAGAAGCTGCTGCTGCAACATCTGTTGAAATAGCGGTTACATCGATGCCTGAAACCTTTTCCATGATCATCGACAGGCCCTTCATCTTCACAATTGCAGATAAAATGACGGGCACGATTCTCTTCATGGGAGAAGTTACACACCCCTGATGGATTATATTAAGGGTTACTGGTAACCCTGCGCCTGATTAAGATTAGCAAACCGGCAGCCAGCGCTAAGAAGCTTAAAAAGATAAAGATCCATTTAAGGGCTGTAAATAGAGGAGCAAGGCTTGCAATTAGCGGAGTCGAAAGCGGATAACGATACATCACAAGCGATACAGCGCTGTTTTCCAGCAGATCAAAGAAAGCTCCCAGGATTGGTAGTAGATTTACCTGCCTGAAAGGATTTGCCGGGGGCAGGTAGCGGAAAACAAAGGTTAAAGAAGTTACAAGAAATGCAAGGTAAACGGCCGGCCATACTATGTCAAATGTAAAGCGAGAGTAGATGTAGTATGCCCGGCCGTCTTCACCATAAGCTTCAGCCATCTGGAAAAGATCTTCTGCACTGTAGTAAAAAGATGTGTCTGGAGATACCGAAACCCCGGTTATATCCTCAAGCTGACCGGCCATCCCCGGAAGCACCAGGACCATGAAGAGGATGAAGATTAGTGCTGACAATATGAGCGCAGGCAGCTTAACCACCCGGTAACACCATGCTGATAGTTTAGCTAAATACTTCATTAAATCACCCCTTTTATTATACATTCTTAGAATAAAATATGGTATTCTAATAACATCCGAATATAAAAAGGAGACTTGCATATTGAGAAACAGGGACAGTTATGCAGAACCTTATCGTATAAAAGTAATTGAACCGATCAGGCAAAAAGATCGCAAAACCAGGGAACTATTAATAGAGCAGGCTTACTATAATGTTTTTAACCTGAGGGCAGAAGACGTTTATATCGACCTTTTAACCGACAGCGGTACCTCTGCGATGAGCGCCAACCAGTGGTCGGGGATGATGATCGGTGACGAATCATACGCAGGGTGCGCAAACTTCTATAACCTGCAGGATGCCCTGCTTGATATAATCGGTTACCGCTACGTTGTTCCCACACACCAGGGCCGGGCTGCCGAAAATATTTTAATGTCCATGTTTGTCAGCGAAAAACAGGATGTCCTCGGCAACATGCATTTCGACACCACGGAAGGTCATATCCGCCTGCGAAAAGCAAACCCGGTAAACCTGGTGATTGATGAAGGTATGGACCCGGATATTGACCATCCCTTTAAAGGCAACATCAACCTGGAGAGGCTGGAAGAAGCGCTAAAAAAAAGTGACCCCTCTTCAATCCCCCTGGTGATCATTACAGCAACCAGTAATACCAACGGCGGGCAGCCCGTTTCCATGGACAATATGCGCGCCGCTTCGGAACTGGCAAAAAAATATAACCGCCCCATATTTATCGATGCCGCCCGTTTTGCCGAAAACTGTTACTTTATAAAACAGCGCGATGACAGGTATAAAGATAAGTCGATTCGCGAAATTGCGAGAGAGCTCTTTTCCTATGCTGACGGATGCACGATGAGTTCGAAAAAGGATGCGCTGGTCAATATTGGCGGTTTTCTGGCATTTAGAGATAACGAGGAATGGTATGAAAAGGCTGTTCAAATTCAAATCTGCTATGAAGGTTTTCGCACTTACGGAGGCCTGGCGGGGCGCGACCTGGAAGCCCTGGCCCGCGGCCTTTATGAAGGCACCGAAGAAGATTACCTGGAGGACCGCATTGGCCAGGTCCATTACCTGGGCAATAAGTTGATCGAAGCAGGGGTTCCGATTATGAAACCGATTGGCGGGCACGGGGTATTTGTTGACGGGCAAAGTTTCCTGCCTCATATCGAGAGGGCTAACCTGCCGGCCCAAGCCCTGGTGATTGAGCTCTACAGGGAAGCAGGGATCAGATGCATAGAGTTGGGTACATGCGCATTTGGCTACAAAGATCCTGAAACAGGAAAAGAAATATACCCGCCGCAGGAGCTGGTGCGTCTGGCTATACCGAGAAGGGCTTACACCGACCGTCACATGGATGTAATAGCTAACGCTTTTAAAGCAATCAGTGATCGAAAAGAAGATCTAAAAGGGCTTAAAATGGTTTACCAGGCTGAAATCATGAGACATTTCACCGCCCGTTTTGAAACGATAAAATAGTTTTTATAGTATAGCACGCGTAGCAAGGGGACGGGGTACGTGCTACACTGCAAGCAGTTTTTGTAGCACGTACCCCGTCCCCTTGCTACGCTATTAGTTCAATACGTCTGTATCGATAAACAGGTCTACAACTTCTGCCATCATGCTTTCAATATCATTTTCACTGACCTGAAGCAAATCTATGGCATCCCTGGAAAATGGGTACATGAGACCATCAATTCCCATCCCCATGCCCATTTGCAGGGCTACGGCATCGGAAATATGTACTATTGCTGTCAGCTGTGGGTTCATTTCAGCCTTTTCCGGATGGTGATGATATGCGATCGCTTCAACCAGGTCGTTTGGCAGGTTCCATTTTTCTGCAACCTTGCCTCCAACTGTGGCGTGATTGTAGCCAAATAGGTTATCTTCAACCTCGTTAAAAGGCAGTTTTTCTTCATTAACCACTTTTAAAACTTCCTGGTAAGAATCACTTAAATAGCTGTTTAGTACCAGCTTGCCTATGTCGTGGAGCAGCGTTGCCGTATAGGCCAGTTCAACTGAACGGAACTTCGCTTTTTTGGCCAACAGGCGGGCAAATACTGCTGCCCCCTGGGAATGTCTCCAGAGTTCTCCTTCTCCCATGACATAACCGCTTAGTTCTTTTTTTAAGATCTTACTGACTGACGCAGCCAGCACAATGCTGCGTACAGCGTTAAAACCAATCAACACAATGGCATCGGTAACTGTGGCAATTCTGCGTGAATAGCCATAGTAGACCGAGTTGGCCATCCGCAGAACCTGTGCAGTCATATTTTGATCCTGGTTGATAACTTCGTTAATATCAAAAGCTGTTGAATCGGGGTCTTCAGTCAACTCCATAACCCTTACAACAATGTGAGGCAGCGAAGGCAGTTCATCCACCTTGGCAACAATCTGATCTAATGTTAATTTTGTCATCACTTACCTCCACTGAAACAAATGACAGGGAAACCCTGTCTAACAATTATAACAATTTTAAACCATTCAAGTCAATCTACTGCGTTCGCCCAAAAAACTGAGCCTAGCTTATTATGCAACATTCCTCTATCGAGGTTAAAATCTCTTTAACATAGCTTCATTTTCCAGGAGCAGTTCCTGCGGCAGTTTAGGGGCAAACTGGTTAAAGAATTTCCGGTTTTCAGCTATTTCATCTATCCACTGGTGAGGGTAAATATCAAATAGCTCTTTCAGGGCATAGGATTCCAGATTAAGCCCTTCAAGGTTAAGCTCATTAGCAATAGGGACCAGGCCCAGCGGAGTTTCTACCGCATCGGCGCTGCCCTTTGCCCTTCGAATAATCCAATCCAGGACTCTTATGTTTTCCCCAAAACCGGGCCAGATGAAATTTCCGTCGGAGTCCTTGCGAAACCAGTTTACGTGAAATATTTTTGGTGGATCATTAATCTTCCGGCCCATATCCAACCAGTGCTGAAAATAATCGCCCATATTGTAACCGCAAAATGGCATCATGGCCATGGGATCATGCCTGATTATGCCAAGTTTACCATACTGGGCCGCGGTAAGCTCCGACGACATTGTCGCGCCCACATAAACACCATGATTCCAGTTATAGGCTTCGAAGACCAGGGGCATTAAAGATGAACGACGCCCCCCGAATACAATGGCAGAGAGAGGCACGCCCCGGGGGTTATCCCACTCTTTGGATGCAATGGGGCACTGGGAAAAAGGCGCAGTAAATCGTGAATTTGGATGAGCTCCCGGTATTTTTTTCCCTTATCATCTACCAGCCCGTGCTTCCAGCGCTTGCCGTCCCAGGCAGTTCCTTCTGCAGGCGGTTCTCCTTCGCCATCTTCCCACCACACACCCTGGTCATCAGTTAGCAGCACATTGGTAAAAATGGTGTTACTGCGTATTGTAGTTAGGGCATTGGGGTTTGAATGAGAGTTTGTTCCCGGGGCGACTCCAAAAAAACCATTTTCCGGGTTAGTAGCCCACAGGCGACCATCATCCCCAATCCTTATCCATGCTATATCATCGCCCACCGTCCAGATTTTATAGCCCTGTGCACGATAGATTTCGGGCGGAATCAGCATGGCCAGGTTTGTTTTTCCGCAGGCACTGGGGAAAGCAGCTGCTATGTAATCTATATTCCCATGGGGATCTTCAATACCCATAATTAACATATGCTCCGCCAGCCAGCCTTCCTGGCGTCCCAGGTAGCTGGCAATGCGCAGGCTGAGGCATTTTTTGCCGAGCAGCACATTCCCGCCATAACCGGAACCGACGCTCCATATGGTATTGTCTTCAGGAAAATGTAGTATTAAACGTTTCTGATCATCCAAATCAGCTTTACTGTGCAGGCCCCTTGTAAAATCTTCAACATGGTTTAACTCTTCAACAACTTCCGCATTAACCCTGGTCATAATCAACATGTTAAGCACAACATAAATGCTATCAGTCAACTCTACACCAATTTTGCTGAAAGGCGAGCCAGGGGGACCCATCATAAATGGAATTACATACATTGTCCGCCCCTTCATGGATCCGTCAAAATAGCCGGATGCTTTACGGTAGGCATCTTCCGGGGCCATCCAGTTATTGTTTGACCCGGCATCTACTTCTTTACGCGTACATATATAGGTAAGGTGCTCGGTCCTGGCCACATCGTTAACTGCGGTTCGGTGATAGAAACAGCCCGGCCATTTTTCCTGGTTCAGCCGGATTATCTCCCCTGCTGCCTCTGCTTCTTTTTCCAGTTTTTCTTTCTGTTCCTGCGAACCATCAATCCAAACTACCCTGTCGGGCCTACACATTTTCTCCATCTGGTTAACCCAATTTAATAGTTCCCTGTTCTTCATCAATTCCTATTTTTTCTCCTGATATGTTTTTTGAATCACTTCTCCATCCAGCTGGCAATATATTTTCGGCCGCTGGCATGACCTGTGTAATTATCAACAACCCAGCTGCCTTTTAACCCCTGTGCCCTGGCCACTATTTCAAAATGGCACATGGCAATTCCCATATCTATATTCTGAATACGTATTTTCCCCAGCAGACGGTTGTAAACCCTGTTTTCCTGCAAAAACAGGTGAAAAATCCCTTCCTTTTCCTGCACAATCCGCCAGGGCTGGCGGTTCGAAGCTGATGGCCCCATCCTCACTGCTTCAAGAGCGTCAGCGTACTGGCCGGCATCTTCCTTCGACAGGGGCATGCTTCCGTCAGCCTGGAAGAAAAGCTCATCCCAGGGCTTCCTTTTTTTCGACCCGGCAGTATACCTGGCAATTTTATCAGCAGTTGAAACCTCTTCTGCTGCATACCCCACCGGCGTAACAGCCGGTAAAAGCTCATTTTCAGCCAGGTTCATCTTGGAAGCAAATGCACTTCTTCTAAAAGTGCCACCCAACCAGCAGGTACCAAGCCCCAGTGAGGTGGACTTTAAAATTATCTTCTCCATACTGTACCCCAGATCCTCCAACGCTCCTGGTTCTTCCCTAACCGCACCAAGAATATAGAGGTTCGCACCTTTGATCATTCCGTAAGTGCCAAAACGGCGCAGTTCATTTTTATCAAGCGGTTCCAGGTCGAGCATATCAAATCTAACGGCAGCGCCGAAAGGGCCACT